>DATMJM010000680.1:0-3376 GCA_035553935.1 Solirubrobacteraceae bacterium | reverse complement strand
GGTGATCAACGCCGAGGGCGAGTACCAGGCCGCCGAGAAGCTCTCCGAGGCGGCCGTCGTGATCGGCCAGAACCCGGCCGGGCTGCAGCTGCGCTACCTGCAGACGCTCGGCGACCTCGGGGTCAACCAGAACACCACGGTCGTCTTTCCAGTCCCGATGAAGCTCATGAAGGCCTTCGGCCAGTCCACGGACGGCAACTCGCGCGCGGCGGCGCGCCCGGCGTGACGCCGGGCGCCACCGCGTCTACGGGAGCTGCCCCATCGCCGGCGCGGCCGGTCCGAGCAGCGCGTCCTCGTCCTCGGTGGCGAAGACGTGCAGGCCGAGCGCAGCGGAGATCTCCTTGCAGACGCTGACGCCCCGCACGCTGTTGCCGTAGGAGTCCAGGCCGGGCGAGTAGACGCCGATGCCCATCTTGCCGGGCACGACGGCGAGGAGCGCGCCAGAGACCCCGCTCTTGGCCGGCACGCCGATCTCGTAGGCCCACTGGCCGGCGGCGTCGTACATGCCGCAGGTGTACATGACGCTCACTAGGTCGCGGATGCACTCGCGCCCGAGCGCGCGCTCGTTCGTGCGCGGGTTGACGCCGCCGTTGGCCAGCGTCGCGCCCATCACCGCGAGGTGCGTGCAGCTGACCTGGATCGAGCACTGGCGCAGGTACAGCTCCAGCATCCCCTCGACGTCGCCGTCGAACATGCCCTCCGCGCGCATGAGGTAGGCGGTGGCGCGGTTGCGGTCGGCGCCGCGCACCTCGTGCTCGAAGCCCTCCTCGTCGACGTCGAGGGTCTCGTCGCCCGCGCAGCTGCGCAGGAAGGCGAGGATCCGCTCGAACTTCTGCCCGGTGTCGTCGCCGCGCACGAGGTCGCTCGTGACGAGCGCGCCGGCGTTCACCATCGGGTTGTGGGGCCGGTGATGGCGCTCGTCGAAGGTGATCGAGTTGAACGGGTCGCCGCTGGGCTCCACGCCGACGCGGGCGAGCACGTCCTCGCGCGTGTTGTCGGCCAGCGCCAGCGCGTAGGCGAACACCTTCGAGATCGAGTGCAGCGCGAACGCGTGGTCGTGGCACCCCGCCTCGTAGATCTCGCCGTCGACGGTCGCGAGGCAGATCGCGAAGTGGTCGCGCTCCTTGCCGGCGGCGGCGGGCGGGTAGGTGCCGCGCCGGGACTCGTAGTAGTGGTCCAGCCGCTCCTCGGCGACCGCGACATGGCGCTCGTATAGCTCGTTGAGGCGCTCGGTCACTCGCGCGTGGATCTCCGGCGTCGGCATGCGCCTCGACTATCCCAGACGGGGGGCGGGATTGGCGCGAGCGCCGGATGCGCCCGCGCGACGGCGCGGGCCGTAGCCTTGGCACGGTGCCCACGTCCGCGCCGCGCACAGCGTTCGTCCTCGGCGGCGGCGGCATGCTGGGGGCGGCCGAGGTCGGGATGCTCGGCGCGCTGGTCGAGGCGGGCATCCGCCCCGACCTCGTGGTGGGCAGCTCGGTCGGCGCGATCAACGGCGCCGTTGTGGCGGCGGACCCGACGATCGAGCAGGTGGAGGCGCTGGGCACCGTCTGGCGCGGGATCGCGGCGAACGACACGTTCGGCGGCTCGCTGCTGGGCAGGCTGGCGACGCTCGCCCGCAGCCGGACGCACATCCACTCGCCCGACCCGCTGCGGCGCCAGCTCTCGGAGCGCCTGCCGGCGACGTTCGCCGAGCTCGCGGTCCCGTTTCAGTGCGTCGCCGCGAGCGTCGAGCGCGCTGCCGCGCACTGGTTTGACGCGGGGGCGCTGGTGCCGGCGATCCTCGCCTCGTGTGCCGTTCCCGGGCTGCTGCCGCCGGTCAGCATCGACGGCGAGCACCACTTCGACGGCGGCCTCGTCCACAGCATCCCTCTCGGCCGCGCGATCGAGCTGGGCGCGCGGTGCATCTACGTGCTGCAGGTCGGGCGCATCGAGGCGCCGCTGCAACGGCCGCGTTGGCCATGGGAGGTCGCGCTCGTAGCGTTCGAGATCAGCCGCCGCCACAGCTTCGTCGAGGACATGGCGCGGGTGCCTGACGGCGTCACGGTCCACGTCCTGCCGACCGGCCGCGCGGACCCGCTGAGCTACAACGACCCGTCGCAGCTGCGCTACCGCGACACGACGAACGTCGCCGCGCGGATCGAGCGCGCCTACTGGGCGACCGCCGAGTACCTGAGCCGGCTGGAGGGCTGACGCGTGCCCGTCCCTCGCATCGTGCGCCGGCTGCTCATCGCACCGGGCGTCGTGCTGGTGGCGCTGCTCGTCTTCACCTCGCTGCCGCTGCTGGTGCTGGCCGCGGCCCTCGCATCGCCGCTTCTACCGGGACGGATGCGGGCGCTGCGGGTGCTCGTGTTCGCGCTCGTGTACCTGGCGCTGGAGGCGTCGCTGTTGATCGTGCTCGGCGTGCTGTGGCTGGCGGCGGTGTTCGGGCGCCGGATGCGATCCCCGCGCATGCAGCGCATCCACTACCGGCTGGCGGCGTGGTTCCTGCGCGTGCTGATGAGCACCGCGCGCCACGCGTTCAAGCTGCGCATCGAGGTTCACGGGTCCTGGCCGCCGCCCCTGCCGCGCGTACCGCTGATCGTGCTGGCTCGCCACGCGGGTCCCGGCGACTCGTTCCTGCTGCTGCACCAGCTGATGAACGCCGAGCGCCGCCAGCCGCGGATCGTCCTCAAGGACGCGCTGCAATGGGACGCGCTGATCGACATCGCGCTCAACCGGCTCCCCGCGCACTTCATCTCGACGTCGGGCCCCGGCGCCGGCGTGGTCGAGGCGATCGCGCAGCTGGCGTCCGGCATGGACGCCGACGACGCGCTCGTGATCTTTCCCGAGGGCGGGAACTTCACAGAGCACCGCCGCCTGCGCTCGATCGCGAAGCTCGAGGAGCTCGGGCGCCACGAGGAGGCGCGCCGCGCGCGCGAGCTCGATCATCTGCTCGCGCCGCGTTCGGGCGGGGTGCTCGCGGCGCTCGCCGGCTGTCCCACCGCCGACGTCGTCTTCGTCGCCCACACCGGCCTCGAGGACCTCAGCACGGTCGTCGATCTCTGGCGCGGCCTTCCGCTCGACGACGACATCGACATCCGGATGTGGCACGTGCCGGCCGCCGACGTGCCCGCCAGCGAGGCGGAGCGGATCGAGTGGCTGGGCGCGTGGTGGCGGCGGATGGACGAGTGGATCAGCACCGAACGACCACGACGGGAGGAGCGGCATGGATCTCGAGATCGAGCTCGACACGGGGGCCGGTGACGACCAGACGCAGGAGTCGCTCGTCCTACGTCATCCGACGGCGCGACCGAATGCGTTCGCCGCTACTCGCCGCACCACAAGGATCCGCTGCGGCGAGTAGCGGCGAACGCATTCGGTCGCGCCGTCGGAT
>DATMJM010000679.1:0-2151 GCA_035553935.1 Solirubrobacteraceae bacterium | reverse complement strand
GGTGATCAACGCCGAGGGCGAGTACCAGGCCGCCGAGAAGCTCTCCGAGGCGGCCGTCGTGATCGGCCAGAACCCGGCCGGGCTGCAGCTGCGCTACCTGCAGACGCTCGGCGACCTCGGGGTCAACCAGAACACCACGGTGGTGTTTCCGGTGCCCATGGAGCTCATGAAGGCGTTCTCCGGCATCGTGCAGGGGGACTCAGGTGAAAGCCCGGCGTGACACCGCCGCACCGCGCCGGCGACGCCGAACCGGCAGCGCCAGGCGCTGCCGGCACGGCGGCGCGGGCTTGAGGACCTCGTCGACGCGCAGCGTCTTCGTCGCGATGACCTCCACCAGCGCGGTGTTCCACAGCAGCTCCGCGCGCGCATCGAGGCTCCTGCGAACGGTCAGCCCGATCGACGTGAACGACAGGCCGAGCGCACCGGCGAGCGGGCCGAGCGACGCGAGGATCGGGCCGCGGGCGTCGCCGAGCGACTCCGAGATCAGCAGCGCGACGAGGCCGGCGGCGACGGCCGCCGTCGCGATCAGGCCGAGCAGGATGCCCTGCCAGTTGCTCCTGTAGGAGCGGATCATCCGCGCGACCATCGTCTCGCGCACGCGCGCGCGGTCGGTGTGACCGATGAACGCCTCGGGCTCCTTGTCGCCCGTGACGAGCTGAAACCAGGTGACGGCCTGGCTGTCGAGCGGCTCGAGGCCGGCGCGCGACACCTGCCGCGGCGTGCGGTCGCGCACCGCCTGCTCCCAGGCGCCAAGGTGCTGCTTGACGATCCGCACGGCCGCTGGATCGATCCGCGCCTGCAGGTCGTCGAGCAGGCGCTTGATGCGCTCGACGCGCTCGCGCGCGAACACGCAGCGCAGCTCGCGCGTGACGTGCGCCCGCGCGTGGTCTCCCCAGCGCAGCTCGAGCACGACGCGGTTGGACGTGTCCGACAGGAAGCTGCCGAGCTCGTAGGCCTTGCCGGTCGCCTCGTGTTCGGCCCACAGCGCGGTGGCGACCTCGATGTGCCAATCGCGGATGCGCTCGCGGAAGCTCGCCTCTGCGTCTGCGGACGCCGGCGAGCGCGCCGCCAGCGCAAGCAGCTCGTCGAGCTCGCTCGCCTGCAGGCCGATGCCGAGCCGGGCCGCGTCGCCCGCGGCGGCGCGCAGCTCGAGCGCGAGGCGCTCGGCGGCCGGCAGGCTGCCGCGCATCGGCAGCAGGTTGTCAGGCGGTGAGCTGGGCAGCTCGTCGGCGCGCAGGCTGTAGAGCACCGCGATCCGCCAGCCGAGCGTGATCGCGTCGCTGATCTGCGCCTCGGTCGTGCGGCGGGGGGCGAACGCGTTCATGTCGGTCAAGAGCGTCCGGCGGCGCGGCTGATACGTCGATCCCTCGTCGGGGTGAGCGGCGCCCCCTGGGCGTCGCCTCCTCCCTCATCGCGCCGGCGCGCCGGCCGTCGCGGCGCCGTTTGCCCCGCGCAGCCCAGACAACGCGGCACGCCGGAGTCCGCGCCGGTCCTGAAGGTTCAGAGCGCGCTGTCGTTCTTTGCCTCCCACTGCGCGCAGCGCCGCCGGTGCGCTCGTGCGCCGAACGGCCGCAGGACGACGCGCTGCTCGACGTCCTGCCGCCCTCCAACCGCCAGCCCTCCCGGCATTCACGATCCCAGCAACGGGGCGACCGCGCCGGCGATCATCCCCCCGCAGCCGGGCGCCGCGGACGTGATCTGCGCACCGACGACGGTCGCCACCCGCGCGACCTCCGTCAGCAGGCCGTTGAGCGCTTCGGGCGACAGCCCGCCGGGCGCGGGGAAGGCGGCGGGCAGGTATTCCGGGTCGAGGATGTCGAGGTCGACGTGCACGAAGAGCGTCATGCTCTCGAGCTGGGACGGCTCCTCGAGCCGGTACACGCCGCTCGTGTCGAGCGCCACGCGCTCACCCGCGTCGAGGTCGCGGACCCCATGCATGATCACGCGCGCCGGTTCGAGGCCGGCGCCGAAGCCGGTCTCCCACAGGCCGCACGCGCCCGCGAGGCACATCCCGCCGAGAAAGCCGCTGGAGGTCGTCTGCGGCGTGTTGAAGTCGGCGTGGGCGTCGAGCCACAGCACGCGCACCTCGGGGCGGTGGCGCACGACGACCGGCAGCGTCGCGACGCTGATCGAGCAGTCGCCCGCCAGCAG
>DATMJM010000678.1:0-3084 GCA_035553935.1 Solirubrobacteraceae bacterium | reverse complement strand
CGGGCGCCTCGGCCTGGTCGTCGGTCTCGGGCTCGGACTGGGCCGGCACGAAGTCGCCGTTGTAGCGGCGGACGACGGCCTGGGTGAACTGGGAGAACTCGGCCGGGTTGATGTTCCACTTGGCGCGGCCGTCGTTGGGGTCGCCCTGCGTGGCCCACAGAGGCGCCCAGAACGCGATGTCGATCATCGACTCGAGCCCCGCCTCGTGCGCCATCACCACGGCGCGGTCGAGGGCCTTCCAGAAGCCCCACGGGTCCGGGTAGGCGTTGGGATCGCTCGCGTCGAAGTCGGGACGCGTCGGGCTGTCGGCGTTGGGGGCGAGCACGGACCAGCCGGCGGTCAGCCGAACGCGGTCGACACCCAGCGACTTGAGCCGCTGCATGTTGGCCCGGACCTCGTCATCGGTCTGGTGCATGAGCGCGGCGTCGTCCTGCACGATCGTCTGGATCGGCGGGCGAGCCGCCGCGACGGCGGGCATGGCCACGAGGGCGACCAGAACGCATCCGAGCGCGCCTGTGGCCCTGTTGAAGAGGCCTCCCTGGCCTCGCTTCTTGAACATCTGTCGGTCCTCCTTCGGCTGCTGGGCTGCCTCGCTTGCTCCGAGGCCCCTGGCTCTGCGTCCCCGCCTCGCGACGGGTTTGCCTTTGTCGAGAGTTGCTAGGTCCTACCCCTCCGGGATCAGCCCCCGGACTACGTCCTGCACGGCCGGCAGCCGGACTTCCGGCAGCGGCGTGCCTTGCGGCGCCGCAATGGCGTCGTTCAAGTTGTTCACGAGCTCCTGCGCCTGGCGACGCACGGGCTCGGCGATGCGTTCGATCTCCTGGCCCAGGCCCTGCGGCACCGCATCGGTGGAGGGCGCGGGAGCCGCCGGCTCGGGCGCGGCGGGGACGGGCTGGCCGCCCGCCTCCGGAGCGGGGCTCTGGGCGAGCTCGCGCTGCGCGCGCGGGGCGTCGGAGGAGTCGCTCTCGCGGGACTTGCGCTCGGCCTTGCGCGCCGGGCCAGCCGAGTCCCGGTCGGCGGCGGCGCCGCCGGCGGTCCGCTCGGCCTGAGCCGCCACGGCTGCCCCGCCGCCGTGCTTGACCGGGTCGCGCTGCTCGCCGGCCGATCCCTGATCGGCCACCGGCACCGCCATGGCCACGACCGCGGCGCCCGCCGCGACCTTCGCCGCGCCCGCCGGTCCCGCCCCCGAGAGGGCCGGTCCGGCGGCGTCGGCGACGCGCCGTCCCGCGCGTGAGAAGAGCTCGATGATCGGGAGGAAGAAGACGCCGGAGAGCAGCCGCGGGCGCCCGTAGCCCGAGCAGTCCGAGCAGGCGGCCCGGTGGGCGGCCAGGCGATGGCCCCGGGGCACGCGACCGCGGGTGTCAACGGCGCTGCGGTATTCGCCGCAGCGGATGTCGCGCCCGGCGCGGCGGTCGGCCAGCGACTGGCGGGCGTCGGCCACCAGGGCCTGGCTGCGTGCGGGAGTGGTGTCCAGCGCCTCGGCGATCTCCTCGTGCGACATGCCCGACAGCTCACGCATGACGATGGCTGCGCGCTGGCGCTCGGACAGCGCCTGGAGGTCGGCCACCAGGCGCTCCAGGCCCTCGCGGCGGCCGAGCACGTCACCGGGCGTCTCGTGGACCGGCACGTCCAGGTCCTCGTCGCCCGTCGCCAGCTGGGGGCCGCGGTTGCGCTGGCGGATGCGGTCCAGCGAGGCGTTACGGGCGATGGCGTGGATCCAGGGGCGGAACTCGGGCCGCTCGCTGCGCCGGCTGAGAGTGGCGTAGGCCCGCGACATGGTCTCGGCGGCCGCGTCCTCGGCCTCGTCACGCGTACCCACGATCGTGAAGCAGAAGGCGCTGATCTGCCGCCAGTAGCGCTCGAACAGCAGGCCGAACGGATCGGGACGCACGCGCCCGACGTTCCACGCGAGCCAGTTGTCGGACTTGCGCTCCTGCAGCCCGCGCGGGACATGCCGGAAGAGCGGCGACGGAGCGGACTGCTCCGACGGCTCGCCCCATGAGCCCACGGCCGGCGGCAGCGCTACGACGTCGAGCAGCGCGTCGAGCCGCTCGACCCCGTGATCCTCCGCGGGAACGCGGAGCGCTTGTGCGCTAGCGGCGGGCACCGGCCCTCCGGCTGGTGCCGCCGCAGCGGCGGGCGTACCGGCGCTCGGCCTTGCGGCCGGCGCGCTTGGCGGCGCGGCGCTGACGCGTGCCGCATGCCTTGCGGGCCCGCTTGCGAGCGGGTGCCGCCTCTTCCTGGCCGGCGCAGTCGGTGCCGAGGTGGCCGCAGGTGTATGCGTACTGCTGCTCCGGCGACATTGCCTCCTGCTCCTCGGCGAAGGCGGCCGGAGCCGCGGCGCCCATGGCCAGAGTGGCGGCCAGCGTTGCAGCGATCTTGTTGCGGGTCATCAGTCGGTCCTCCCTGAGATAAGGGTCGTTTCAACCGCGCCCAGCTCGTTCGCGACATCCTGCAGACGGTCCGACACGAAGGCCATCTCCACCGAGGTGAAGACGGACCCGCGCATGCGCCCGAGCAACTCGAACGTGTCGGACCGAAGCGTGGAGACCCGGTCCATGAGGTCATATGTGCGATCGAAGGTCATTGCGGTTCTTTCCCGTTCTTCCGTGCTCGCCAGTTCGACGCCGGACCTCAAGCGTCCGGGGAAGGCTTCGACGGATGGCGGAAAAGGACCGCGCCGCGCTAAAGGTCCAGCACCTGCGCGGGTTCGAACCGCTTCGCGCGGAGGTCGCCCTGGATGCGACCGAGGCTGTTTGCCACAGCCTGCATGCGCACGAGCGCGAGAGTGCGGACCGGGTCCGCATTCTCCTGTTCTGCTGCGTGCGACAGCTCTTGGATGAGCTGGAATGCCTCGTCGCGGATGTTCGACACCCGCGTATAGAGGTCGGTGGCCTGATGCATTTGCGAGTCCTCCCCGTCGGTCTGCCCTGAGCCCAATGACGGCCGGTGCCGCATCGAACCGCAACCGCGCCGGCCCTTTGCACAAGTTCCCGTGCAGAAGGCGGCGAAGCGAGGGGCATCGGCCGGGTCGAAGCGCTCGATGGCCCCCAACAGGCCGAACAGGCCGGCGGAGATCATGTC
>DATMJM010000677.1:0-2590 GCA_035553935.1 Solirubrobacteraceae bacterium | reverse complement strand
GTCCGGCGAGTCCGGGCGCACGTAGCGCGGCACGTAGACGAGGTGGCCGCCGACGTGGCGGGGGTCGACGACGTGGGTCGTCTCGACGACGCTCGTCAGCGGTATCCGGCGATCGGTGATGTTGAGCGCGTAGAACGGGCTGACGCTCCTGCGCACGCGCGCGACGACGCAGACGATGCCCATGTAGCGGCAGCGATCGGGCTCGAGCCGGTCCTCGAGCTCGGGCGACAGCATCCCGCCGAGGTTGCGCCGCAGCAGCGTGGTGACCACCCAGTCGTGACGCCGCATGCCGCTGTCGAGCAGCACGCCCTGCGCGCGACCGTTCAGCGACGGGATGAAGCGCACGGGCGTCGACGTCAGCACCTCGCCGCCGCGCGCGCGGATCGCCTCGGCGAGCCGGTCGACGAGCTCCTGGTAGCCGCCTCGGATCCAGCCCATGACCTCGCGGCCGGCGCGATCGCGCGTGCCGGAGACGCGCCGCATCCGCGACCACAGGTACGTCGCCGGCAGGTCGTGGTAGAGGCCGTCGAACTTGGAGTCCAGCAGCGGCCGCCACAGCCGCTCCCACAGCCGCGCGCCGGCGGTCCTGCGCACGAAGCTCTCGATCGGCTCGTCGTCGAGCCGCGCCTGGTCGCTGAGCAGCCGGCAGCGCAGGATGAAGCCGATCAGCCGCGCGCGGTCGTCGGCGCGCAGCCCGGGGAACGTCAGCAGCTGGCGCGGCGTCGACATCGAGGCGATCCGGCCGTCGTGGTAGAAGCCGGCGCCGAGCGGGCGGAAGCGCATCGAGTCGCGCAGCCCGAGCTCGCCGGCGAGCGCGAGGACGCGGTCGTCGGACAGCGTGACCGCGTGGTAGAACCGGTCGACCTCGACTCCGCCGATCCTCGTGGTGCCCGCGAGCCCGCCGAGCCGCGGCGCCGCCTCGTAGACGGTCACCGGCACGCCGGCACCGACGAGGCGGTGGGCGAGGCTCAGGCCGAGCAGCCCGCCGCCGACGATGCCGACGCCGGCGCCGCCGCCGTGGCCGTCGCGCTCGTTGCTCGCAAGGGCTCTCAGCCGGCCGGTCATGACGCTCGCTCCCGAGCCGCGCCGACCTGGCGGATCATGAGCCGCGCGTAGCCCTGCATCGTCGGCAGCACGCGCAGCTTGCTCTCCCCCTCGCGGCGCGACCAGTCCAGCGACACCGGGACCTCCGCCACGCGGAGTCCCAGGTTGGACATCTTGATGAGGATCTCGGCCTTGCAGGCGAACCCCGACTCGCGTATGAAGTCGTCGCCGTAGCGCTCGTAGGCCGCCCGCAACGCGGCGACGCGGTAGACGCGGAAGAACGACGAGACCGTCCGCGCCTCGAGGCCGGCGCTGCGCCGGATCGCATAGGCCGCGGCCTTCGATAGGAAGCGGCGGTGCGCGCCGACGTTGACGAGCTCGCCGCCGTCGTGGTGCGACGCGAGCACGACGTCGGCGCCGGCGCGCGCCTTGGCGAGCATCTCCTGCACGGCGTCGAGGTCGCTCGTCGTGTCGGATTCCAGCGTCACGATCAGCTCGTCGTCGGACGCCAGCTGCAGCGCGCGCCGGAAGCCGCGGTCGAACGCGCGACCCGCGCCCTGATTGCGCATCTGTCGCACGACGATGAGCGGCAGCTCGCCACGGTGCTCGTGCGCGACGGCCACCGTGCCGTCGGTCGAGCCGTCGTCGACGAGTAGGACGCCGCCGCCGTGCCACAGCTCGCGCCGCAACTCGAGATCGGCGAGCAGCCGCGGGAGGTTGGCCTCCTCGTTGTAGGCGGGAACGACGAACCAGGCCATCAGTAGCCGCGCTTTCCGAGCACGACCGGGATCGTCTGGCAGAGGATCTTGAGGTCCCACCACAGCGACCAGTTCGTGACGTAGATGTAGTCGAGCTTGACCATCTCCTCGAAGGGCAGGTCGTTGCGGCCCAGCACCTGCCACAGGCCCGTGATGCCGGGCGTGGTCTCCAGGCGACGTCCCGCCCATCCGGTGATCTGCTCGGATTCGTGGACGACGAACGGCCTCGGCCCGACGAGGCTCATCTCTCCCTTCAGGACGTTCCACAGCTGCGGCAGCTCGTCGATCGACGTCCTGCGCAGGAAGCGTCCGACGCGCGTGATCCGTGGGTCGTCCTTGATCTTGAACAGCGGCCCGCCGTCCGTCATGTCGTTGAGCCCGGCGAGCTCGAAGCGATGCCGCTCGGCGCCGTCTACCATCGTGCGGAACTTCACGATCCGAAACTCCCTGCCAGCGCGGCCACACCGGCGCTGGCGAAAGAAGACGGGACCCCTCGTGTCGAGCTTGATGAGCACGGCGACGATGGCGAGCATCGGCGACAACACGAGCAGCCCGAGCCCGCAGACCACGATGTCGAAGCTGCGCTTGAGCACGAGGACGCTGCTCGACAGTCGCATCGGCGGCAGCGAGACCACCGGGATCCCTTCGAGATCCTCGATCGTCGCGTTGGACGCGAACAGCTCGAAGTAGTTCGGCACTATGGACAGGTGCACATCGGGGCGGCGCACGGCGCGGACGCGCTCGAGCGTCTGCTGGTACGCGGCGCCGCCCGTCGATGCGAGCACGAC
>DATMJM010000676.1:0-9501 GCA_035553935.1 Solirubrobacteraceae bacterium | reverse complement strand
CGTACCGCGCCCGCGCGGCCGGCGCCACAGCGCCGAGCGCGACGCGCGCGCGGTACGCCACCACTACGACGTCCACCCCGGCTTCTTCGCGCTGTTCCTCGACAGCTCGCTGACGTACTCGTGCGCGATCTTCGAAGACCCCGCGCGCGACGACGAGCCGCTCGAGCGCGCCCAGCAGCGCAAGCTCGAGACCGTCTGCCGCAAGCTCGCGCTCGCGCCGCGCGAGCGCGTCCTCGACGTCGGCTGCGGCTGGGGCAGCTTCCCGCTCCACGCCGCGCTGCACCACGGCGCGAGCGTGGTCGGCATCACGCTGTCAGAGCCGCAGGCGAATGTCGCGCGCGAGCGCGCCGCGGCCGCAGGCGTCGGCGACCGCGTCGAGATCCGCGTCGCCGACTACCGCGAGATGCGCGGCGAGCGCTTCGACGCGATCGCGAGCATCGGGATGGTCGAGCACGTCGGCGACGAGCGGATGGACGAGTACGCCGCCACGCTCGCGGCGCTGCTCGAGCCCGGTGGACGCCTGCTGAACCACGGCATCTCGCGCCTGCGCCACGGCAAGGTGGACCCCGGCCCGTTCTCGCAGCGCTACGTCTTCCCCGACGCCGTCCCGCCGCACCTCTCGCGCGTGCTGCTCGCGCTCGAGCGCGCCGGCTTCGCCTGCGAGCACGTCGAGGCCTACGCCGAGCACTACGCGCGCACGCTCGCACACTGGTCGCGGCGCCTCGACGCGAACTCGGCGGAGGCTCGGCGGCTCGCCGGCGCCGAGCGGCTGCGCGTCTGGCGGCTGTACCTCCGCGCCGCCCGCAACGGCTTCGAGACGGGCTTCACGTCGATCTACCAGGTGCGCTGCCGGCGGTCCTGACGCCGCGGCACGACGCCAGGAAGCGCTCGTGCAACCGCGTGTCAGAACCGAGCTCGGGATGAAACGACACCGCGAGGATGTCGCCCTGCTGTGCCGCGACCGGGTGGCCATCGACCTCGGCCACGATCTGCACGTCGTCGCCGTGCTCCGCGATCCAGGGCGCGCGGATGAAGACCGCGCGCACCGGCGGACCGTCGACGCCCGCGATGTCGAGGTCGGCCTCGAACGAGCGCACCTGGCGCCCGAAGGCGTTGCGGCGGGCCTGGATGTCCATCATCGCGAGGTGTGCGCGGTCGAGCATGATGAGGCCCGCGCACGTCCCGAACACCGGCCTGCCGAAGGCCCGCAGCGGGTCGGCGAGCTTCTCGCGCTCGATGCCGAGCGTCATCGTCGTCGACTCCCCGCCGGGGATCACGAGGCCGTCCAGACCCTCGAGGTCGGCTGGGACGCGCACCTCGCGCACCTGCGCCCCGAGCGCGCGCAGCATCCGCGCGTGCGCGGCGAAGCCGCCCTGCAGCGCGAGCACGCCGATGAGCACGAGCGCGTTACCAGCCGCGCTGGGCGAGCATCTGGTCGTCGCCGAGCGCGCGCGACTCCAGCGAGTCCATCGCCGTGCCGAGGCCCTCGGACGCCTGCGCGACGCGCATCGGGTCGGCGAAGTGCGTGCACGCCTCGACGATCGCGCGGGCGCGGCGCTCGGGCTCGGAGGACTTGAAGATCCCCGAGCCGACGAACAGCCCCTCGGCGCCGAGCTGCATCATCAGCGACGCGTCGGCCGGCGTCGCGATGCCGCCGGCGCAGAACAGCACGACCGGCAGGCCGCCCTCGTGCGCGACGCCGCGGACGAGATCCAGCGGCGCGCCGAGCTGCTTGGCGGCGGTCGGAAGCTCGCTCTCGTCGAGCGTGCCGAGGCGGCGGATCTCCGAGCGGATCGCCCGCATGTGGCGCACCGCCTCGGCGATGTCGCCGGTGCCGGCCTCTCCCTTGGAGCGGATCATCGCGGCGCCCTCGCCGATGCGCCGCAGCGCCTCGCCGAGGTTCGTCGCGCCGCAGACGAACGGAACGGAGTAGCCCCACTTGTCGATGTGGTTGTGCTCGTCGGCCGGCGTCAGCACCTCGGACTCGTCGATGTAGTCGACCTCGAGCGCCTCGAGCACCTGCGCCTCGGCGATATGGCCGATGCGCGCCTTCGCCATCACCGGGATCGTCACGACGTCCTGGATCGACCTGATCATCGCCGGATCGGACATGCGCGCGACGCCGCCGTCGCGGCGGATGTCGGCCGGAACGCGCTCCAGCGCCATGACGGCCACCGCCCCGGCGGCCTCGGCGATCCGCGCCTGCTCGGCGTCGACGACGTCCATGATGACGCCGCCCTTGAGCATCTCTGCCAGGCCCGCCTTGACGCGGAAGGTCGCTTCGTCACGCACGCAGGCGATTGTATCCGTGCGGCGCGCGGCCTCTCAGACCCCCGTCGAACGCGCCGACTGACAGGCGCATGGCCGCGTGCGCCGCCCGGCCCCGCGCCGGCTGCGGCCGGCGTACCTCGTCAGCGGACATGGCCGCCGCGCGAAGTCGTGGCGCCGTGCGGGTCATCCGTGACGTGCGGGCCGAAGGTGGGCGCGTTGACCACGACATACGTGGGGTTCGCGCCCACCTCGGACGCCGGTCGGGCGCCCTACTTGAGCTTGAAGGCCTTGATCCGGTCGGCGTAGCCGTCGGCGTCGCGCGCGTAGACGCCGTAGGCGAGCGCCTGGACCATGCTCAGCAGCGCCGTGTGCGAGCGCACGTACGCCGGGCTGTTGGAGGAGTAGTACAGGCGGATCTGGGCGAGCTTGGCGACCTCTGAGAGCGTCGCGTCGGTGATCGCGATCGTCCGCGCCTTGCGGTGGCGCGCGAGCTTCATGGCGCGCACCACGAGCGGGTGCGGGCGCCCTGCCGACAGCCCGATGACGAGCGTCTCGTCGTCGATCCTGCTCAGCCGCCCGAGCGCCTCCTGCGACGGGCTGGCGACGATCTCTGCGCGCAGGTCGAGCAGCATGAGCAGGTGGCGCAGGTAGGAGGCGAAGAAGGCCATCTGGTCGGTGCCGGCGACGAGCAGCTTCGGCGTCGTCGCGATCGCCTCGACCGCGGCCTCGACATCGCTGCGGGAAACCTTGCGCGCCGTGTCCTCGACGTTGACGTGGTCGGCCGCGAGCATCATCTCGAACTCGTTCTGGTCGAGCGAGAACAGCGGCGCGACAGGGCTCGGGCCGCTCACGACCGGCGACGTCGCGTGCCGGCGGCGGTACTCCTCGCGGGCGGAGTGCTGCAGCTCCGGATAGCCCTCGAAGCCGAGCGCCTGCGAGAAGCGCACGACGGTGCTCGACGAGGTGTTCGCGCGCCGCGCGAGCTCCTCGGCGGTCTGGAAGGCAACCTCGTCGAGATGATCGACGATGTACTGGGCGACGTCCTTCTGCGAGCGCGAGAAGTCGTCGAAGCGGGCTTGGATGTAGGTGGAGAGCGACTCGGGAGTCGTCGTTGGCGTCGCGGAGCGCTTCATGGGCGACAGCCTGTTTCGACGGCGGACGTGCTGTTCCCTTCCGGGCTTCGCGAACCCGGCCCGAGATCGCCCGCCGTGCCTTTAAGAACCAAGCGCGCCCGGTGTGACCCCGCCGGGCGCGCGAACCGAGAGTGGAGGGGCGGCGGGGGATATGGGCCGGACCGTCTCTCGGTGGGTTCTGGCCTCCGTATTCCCCCCTCGTCTGCGCTCAAACCTCATCGGGCGCTTCTCGTCGCGCCGCCGCTCGCCTCGTACCGCCGCAGCTGCGGCCGGCGTCCTTCGGGCACCGTGATCAACGCGCGCCCGTCGCGCGTGACCGCGAGCGCCTCGCCCTGACCCTCGACGAGCAGGTCGGCGTCGGCGCGGCAGGGCCGGCGGCCCAGCGCGGTCGCGATCGCCTCCCCTCCGCGGCGGCGCCACACGTACGCGCTGTCATACGTGCGCAGCACGATCGTGCGCCCGTCGGCGGACACGTCGCCCGCGGTGACCGGCTCACCGGCCCCGAGCCTGACCGTGCTGGCGCGGCGCAGCGCGGTGGCACGGCGCGACGAGGGGCGGCGCCCGACGTACACGCGCGCCTCCCCGCCGAAGCTCTTCGTGACGATGACGATCGCGCCTTCGCGGCGGTCGAACAGCAGCGCCTCGGCGTCGCGGGCGCCGTCGGGATAGCGCAGCTCGTAGCGAGCGGCGACAGCGGCGCTGCTCGTCGCGCGCGGCTCGGCTACGCGGTAGACGACGATCGACGGGCGCTGTGCCAGGTTGTCGCCGATGTCCCCCACGAGCAGCGCGCCGCGCGGGCCGATCGCGATGTCCTCCCAGTCGACGTTCTCGGCGCCGGTGAGCGCGACCTCGGCGACCGTGCGGCCCGAGGAGCGAACGGCGAGCAGGCGCGCGCTGTCGCCCGAGTCGTTGTGCGTCCACAGCACGTCGCGCCGCGAGCGCGAGGCGACGAGCCCGGACAGCTCGCTCGCCGCGGACGCGGTCACTCGGCCCGTGGCGCGGACGCGCAGCCGGCCCTCGCACAGCGCGGGCCGCGCGGGCGCGGGCGCCCGCGCCGCCGGCGTGCCGGTGTCGGTCGGCGCCCGTCGCGGCTGCCGTTCGTCGCCGACTGCGCAGCCGGCGAGCGCCGCGCAGGTGACCGCCGCGGCCCACGCCGCGCGCGCGGAGCGCGGTGCGCGGCTAATCAGATCCCCAGATGCAAGCGCATCAGGTTCCCTGTCGTCCCTCGGGTTGCCTGCACGGACGGCATTATGCCGCCCGGCAGGCGAGGTACCGTGCAAAGTAGGGGCAGTAGCTCAGTTGGTCAGAGCAGCCGACTCATAATCGGTTAGACGGAGGTTCGAGTCCTCCCTGCCCCATCCCGTCGCGACCTTCGCGCCGGCGGCGACCATCTCGTCCAGCGCGCGCTGCCCGTCGCCCTCCTCGAGGTCGACCGCGGCGACCGCGTCGGCGAGCACCGTCGTGTCGAAGCCCGCGGCGAGCGCGTCGAGCACGGTCGCCTTGACGCAGACGTCGGTCGCCAGGCCGCCGACGGCGACGCGCTTGACGCCGGCATCGCGCAGCAGCTCGGTGAGCTGCGTGCCGTCGAATCCGGAATACGCGTCGGCGTCCTGCGTCGTCGCCTTCTCGACGAGCGGACCGTCGAGCGCGGCGATCGCGGGGTGCAGCTCGGCGCCGTGCGTTCCCGCGACGCAGTGCGCCGGCCAGGTCCCACCCTGCTCGATGAACGAGCAGTGGTCGGGAGTATGGGCGTCGCGCGTCTTGACGACGAGGTCGGCGGCGCCTGCGGCGCGCACGAGCGGCTCGATGACGCGATCGCCGCCGGGCACCCCCAGTGCGCCGCCGGGCAGGAAGTCGTGCTGGACGTCGACTGCGATGAGTGCCGTCTCGGGCATGCTGGTCGTGCCTCCTTCGAGATCTGCGATGAGGCGCTCGCGCAGCGCCCGCAGGCGCGGCGAGCGGATGAGCGGCGCGGGGCCGCCGGGAGCGATGCGCCTGCGCTCGGCGGCGGCGTGCAGGCGGTCGGCGTCGAGGTCGGGGGCGCTCGCGGTACGCGCTCCGTCGCGCATGACCTCCGCCAGCAGCGCGACGCCCTCGACATCCTCATCGGCGAGGTGCAGGACGTGCGCGCCGTCCGCGCGCCGCGTCACCTGGTGGGCCCCGGGGTCGGTCGCCTTCCCTGGCGAGAGCTTCATGGCGTAGCGCAGCCCGGGGTGATCCTCCTCGGGCTGCTCGACGAGCTTGTAGATGCCGCCGATCGCCTCGCCGCTGCGCAGGCGCGCACCGACGCCGAACGCGCCCGCCGGTACGTCGGCGGCGAGCAGCGCGGCGATCCGCTGGGCGTCGAGGTCGCCGCTGAGGATGATCACGGTCTCGCTCAGGCCGGCCTGGTTGAGCATGCGCCGCGCCCTCCGCGCGAGCTCGGCGTGGTCGCCGGAGTCGATCCGGATGGCGCGCAGCGGCGCCCCGGTCAGGCGCTGCGCAGCGATCGCCGTGCGCACGCCCTCCACCGGGTCGTACGTGTCGACGAGCAGCGTGGCGCCGGCGGGGCGCGCTCGCAGCTGGTCGCAGAAGACGTCCAGCTCGCCGGCGCGGCCGCGGGCCATCACCTTCGCGTGGGCCATCGTCCCGGTCACCGGGATGCCGAGATCGCGCGCCGCGGCGGTCGTGGCCGTTCCGGCGAAGCCCGCGAGGTAGGCGGCGCGTGCCGCCGAGTGGCCGGCGCCGAGGCCGTCGAGGCGGCGCATCGAGAAGTCCCATACGGGCCTGTCGCCGGCCGCTCGCACGATCGCGGTCGCGTTCGTCGCGACGCGCACCGCGTAGTTCAGCGCCGCCAGGAGCGGCGTCTCGACGAGCGTCGCCTCCAGCCGCTTCGCGGTCAGGCGCAGCAGCGGCGTGCCGGCGGGCACGATCGTCCCCTCGCGCGGCGCCCAGATCGCGCCGCCGAAGCGCAGGTCGCGCAGGCGCGCGAGCACCGGCTCGTCGAACGTCACCGGGTCGTGCCCGGCGAGCCAGCGCAGGTCGGCGTCCGTGAAGCGCATGGCCTCGAGGAACGCGAGCGCCTCCTCGACGCCGGCCACGGTTATCGCCGCGCTCCCGCGCGCGGAGAGCTCGAAGGTGACGACGTCGTCCGCCGTCCCCTCGTGGACGTAGTCGGCGGCCATCGTCAGGCAGTAGAGGTCCGTGAGGAGGGCGTCGTGCTCGAACATGTTTTGGGCGGATCGACCAGAACTCTCCTGGGAGGATACCAGGCGAGCGGCGCACCGCAATGGCGCGGCTACTTCACCCGCTCGACCGCGCGCGCCAGCTCGCCCACCGAGAAGACGCCCTCGAAACGGGCGGCGATCCTGCCCTGGCGATCGATGACGAATGCCCACGGCTCGGTCGTCAGCCGCCATCTCGCCACCTGCGAGCGCAGCGGCTTGCCGGGATCGTTGTCCTGGTAGATCTCCTGGTGGATGAAGGCAACGCCCTTGCCGTTCTCGGCACGCACCTGCTCGGCGATGTCGACGACTGGGCCGCACGTGCGCGACTTGCACAAAGCCGGGGTCGCGAACAGCAGGACGACCGGCTTGCGCCCGAGCACGTCGGCGAAGTCCGTCTTCAGCATCTCGCGCGGCGGCGGGATCCGCGTCGACAACCGGGTCAGGTTGCCGCCGACGTCGGCGGCGGTCTTCGTGTGGACCTTGATCGCGCGCTCGCCCACGTCGGGCGGGCCACCGGGCTGAGCGACCCGCAGCGGCCCCATCGAGTCGGCGACGACAAGCCGGCCGTCGAGGCGCACGAGCCCGAGCGCCATGTGCGGCCCGCTCGAGCCGTAGACGGCCTCGGCGACATAGAAGGTGTCGCCGCTGGCGAGGTCCGACGCGGTCTGCCGGCTGCGGTACTCCGTTGCGACCTCGAGCGACTCCTTGCGCGCCGCGAACGGCCCGCGCAGGTCGCTGCCGTCGGTCTTGGCGGTGTACACGGCGACTTCCGAGACGTCGATCTGCTTGTTCGCGCGGTCGACGATCACGAAGCCCAGGCGGTTGCGGCCGACGCGTTGGCCGCTGTAGCTCGAGACGTTGAGGATCGCCCCCTTCGGCAGGCCGTCGACGAGCTCGTGCATCGTCTTGCCCTTCGCCGGCGGGAAGTCGGCCGATGCGGCGGCGGTCGGCTCGGGCGGCGCGGGTGCCGCCCCGCCGCCGTCTGAACCACCGCATGCGGAAAGCAGCCCGGCGACCGCCAGCAACGACAGGAGCAGGCGAACCATGGTCGCCAGACTCTAGGCACTCACATGATTGGATTGCGCCGATGCCCGAGCGCGCGGCGATCGTCACGGGAGCTTCGAGCGGGATCGGCCTGGCCGTCGCGCGCATGCTCGGCGAGCAGGGCCATGGCGTGACGCTCGTGGCGCGCCGCGCCGAGAAGCTCGAGCGCGCCTACGACGCGCTGCGCGGCGAGGGGCTCGAGGTGCAGCGGGTGGCCGCCGACGTCGGAGACGAGGACCACGTGATCCGCGCCGTCGCGGCCCACCGCGACGCCTACGGGCGCCTCGACGTGCTCGTGAACAACGCCGGCGTCGGCATCGGCGCTCCGATCGGCGAGCTCAGCACGAAGCGCATGGACATCCAGCTCGCGACGAACCTGCGCTCGATCCCGCTCTTCTACCGCGAGTGCCTGCCGATGCTGACGGCGGCCGGCGCCGAGCACCGTCGCGCGCTCGTCGTCAACACGGCGTCGATCGCCGGAAAGTCCGGCCAGCCTTGGCTGAGCATCTACTCGGCGACGAAGTTCGGCGTCGTCGGCTTCACGCAGGCGATGAACAAGGAGCTCAGCTCCCAGGGCATCCGGTCGACGGCGCTGTGTCCCGGCTTCGTGGACACCGCGATGACGGACTTCGTCAAGGACCACGTCCCCGCCGAGGAGATGATCCGGACCGCCGACATCGTCGTGGCGGTCCGGATGCTCCTCTCGCTCGGGCCCGGCTGCCTCGTGCCCGAGATCGTCTTCGAGCGCCCTGGCGCGGGCTGACCGTGTCCTAGTGCTTCAGCAGGTCCGACTCGGCCGCCTCGAAGTCGAACTCCTGACGCGAGCTCTCGCCCGCGACCGGCTCGTCCTCGAAGTCCTCGGGCAGCACGAGCGTCTCCTCGAAGAGCCAGTTCAGGCCCGTCGCCTCGGCCTCGCGGCGGCGCCGCTGACGCGCCGTCTCGCGGTGCTCCTCGATCGCGCCGGCGAGATCGATGCGCTCCCCGCCGGTGATCCGGATGCGGCGGCGGCGCGGCTCGGCCGGCTGCTCGGGCTGCTGCGCGGCGGCGACTTCCTCGCGGTGGCGCGCCTCGACGGCGACCTCCTCGCGGTGGCGCGCCTGGACGGCCGCCTGATGCTCGGCGATGACGTCGACGAACATGCCGGTCGGCCCCGGCTCGAGGCTGGCCTCGATCTCGCGGCGCAGGATCTGGACCTCGTACTCCGTCGCGGGGCGCACGATGTGGCGCCCGGCGACGCCGGTGAAGCGATCCCAGGCCTCGGGGAACGAGCAGGCGCTCGTGCGACCGCCCGCGCGGTGGGCGGCGAGCATCGGGCAGGCGCCGTCCCCGCCGCCGCTGAAGGCGCCGGTGATGACCGTGTTGCTGCCGAGGCCGACGAGCATCGCCTTGCGAGTGCGCTCAGGCAGGACGTCGATGGACCGTCGAAGTTCTGCGACCGCTTGTTCGCGTGGCGTTGTCATAGGGTTCGTTCTCCGTTCGTCGGGGCTCGGCCACCGTACGGCATGCCCGTCGCAGCGGGCAACCGAAGTCCTGCCATGAAAGGGATCTTGCACCGATGAAGCTCGGCGTGCACATCGGTTACTGGGGGCTCGGTCTTTCCTCTGGCGACCAGCGCGAGATCGTGCAGGAGGCCGAGCGGCTCGGCTACGACTCCGTCTGGGCGGCCGAGGCCTACGGATCGGACGCCGCCACGATCCTCGGCTGGCTCGCCGGGCTGACCTCGACGATCAGGCTCGGCTCGGCGATCTTCCAGATGCCCGCGCGCAGCCCCGCGATGACGGCTATGACCGCCGCGACGATCGACCAGCTGTCGGGCGGCCGGATGCTGCTCGGCATCGGCTCCTCCG
>DATMJM010000675.1:0-8919 GCA_035553935.1 Solirubrobacteraceae bacterium | reverse complement strand
CAGCAGGTCGACGAGGCGCGCCACACACAGTTCTTCGCGCGCTACTACGACACGGTCTTCAACATCGGGGACGGAATCGAGGCGCAGCTCGAGAAGGTTCGCGAGGACGTCAATGACGGGTTCCTCACGTTGTTCGACGGCCACCTCGTCGACGCGTGCAAGCGGCTGGCCGAAGACCCCACGGACGTCGAGGCGAAGGTCGACTTCGTCACGACCTACCACATGGTGATCGAGGGCACGCTCGCGCTGACAGGGCAGTTCTTCATCACCGACTTTTTCGAGCAGCGCGGGATCATGCCCGGGTTCGTCGAGGGGTTCCAGAAGATCTCCCAGGACGAGCATCGCCACGTCGCCTACGGGACCTGGTACCTAAAGGAGGCCTGCCGGGACGAGGCGCTCGCGCGGCGGATGCAGGGCAAGCTCGCCGAGCTGCTGCCGGTCGCGGCGGGCGTGCTCGTGCCGAAGGGCCAGGATCCGTTTGGCGAGTGGACGCTGCTCGGCTATTCCTCGGAGCAGGTCAACACGTTCGCGTTCACCGCGCTGTCGCGACGGTTGAAGGTGATCGGCGTCGGACTGCCCGAGGTGGCGCCTGCGTGAGCGCCGCCACCGAGACTGCGGCCGGCCCGACGACGCAGAAGTGGATCTGTGAGCCCTGCGGGATGATCTATGACCCCGTCGAGGGCGACCCCGACGGCGGCATTCCGCCGGGCACGGCGTTCGAGGACATCCCGATGACCTGGACGTGCCCGGTCTGTGGGGCGCGCAAGCGCGACTTCGTCCTCTACGACGGGGACTGAGTGGCGGTGGCCGAGAGGAGCATCGACGTCCTTCTGGTCGGCGGCGGCATCGCGTCGGCGAGCGCCGCCGCCGAGCTGCGCGAGCAGGGGTTCGACGGCACGATCGTGCTCGCCTCGCGCGAGCAGGATCCGCCCTACCACCGGCCGCCGATCACCAAGGGCTACCTGCAGGGTCGTGAGACGCGCGAGCAGGCGCTCGTCCATCCGGCGGAGTGGTACGAGCAGAACGGCGTCGGGCTTCTGACGCGCACGAGCGTGATGGCGCTCGACCCCGTCACGAGGACCGCGAAGCTCGGCAAGCAGGAGGTCGCGTTCGATCGGGCGCTGCTGGCGACCGGCGCGATGGCCCGCCGGTTGGACGCAGAGGGCGCCCATCTCGAGGGGATCCATTACCTCCGGGCGCTCGGCAATGCCGATGCTCTGCGTCGCGGCGCCGAACGGGCCGAGCGGATCGCGATCGTCGGGGGCTCCTACGTCGCGACGGAGGTGGCAGCGTCGCTGGCGGCGCGCGGGCGCCCGTGCACGCTGATCATGCAGGAGCAGACGACACTCGAGCGCAGCTTCGGCCGGACGGTCGGGAGGTTCGCCCAGGATCTGCTCGAGACCCACGGCGTCGAGGTTCTCGGCGGCCAGAGTGTCGTGCGGTTCGAGGGCGAAGGACAGAACGAGGAGGCACGGGTCGCCGGGGTCGTGACCGACACCGGACAGCGGGTCCCCGCCGACCTCGTTGTCATCGGCGTCGGGGCGGTGCCGGACGTGATGCTCGCGCGCCGCAGCGGTCTCGACCTGGGTGCGTCCGGCGGCGTTCTCTGCGACGCGCAGCTGCGCACCTCGGTCCCGAAGCTGTTTGCCGCCGGCGACATGTGCGAGTACGACAGCCGCCTCCACGGCCGCCGGATGCGCATCGAGCACGAGGAGGTCGCCGCGGCCCAGGGCCGGACCGCCGCGCGCAACATGCTCGGCGCCGAAGAGGCGTTCGAGGAGGTGCCGTACTTCTGGAGCGACCTCGCCGATTGGGCGACGCTCGAATACGTGGGGCCCGCGGCCGAGTGGGACGAGGAGATCGTCTGCGGGCAGCCCGCCGACGGGCGCTTCACGGTCTGGTATCTCGAGCGAGGCAGGCTGGTCGCCGCGCTCGCGCTCGGACACCCGGAGCATCTCGATCTCGCCCGGTCGCTCCTGCGCCGACGCACGGATCTCGCCCCACACCGCCGCGCGCTTGCCGACGCCGACGGCGTGCTCGACACGCTCGCTGAAACCATGGCCGTTCGGTAGCGGACGAAAGAAAGGCAGCACCACATGTACGCAAGGGTCACGTTCGTCCAGGTCGAGCCAGACGACATCGAGGAATCGACCCGACTGTTCGACGAATCGGTCGTGCCGGCCGCACGGCAGGAGGAGGGTTTTCTCGGCGCGCTGCTGCTCGTGCGCGACAGCGGCGAGGCGATGGCGATCGACTTGGCCGACAGCCTCGAGCACCTCCAGGCGAACGAGCGCAGCGGTTTTTACCAGTCCCAGGTGGCGAAGTTCCGCGACAGGATCGTCGGCCACCCGCGGCGAGAGGTCTTCCGCGTCGCGGTCAGCAAGGGAGTCCGTGGCGGGATCGAGCTGCTCGGCAGTGAGTGAGCGCACCACCACCGAGAAGGGAGGGATGTCAATGAGCAGGCACAGCAGGACGCGCCCGGTCGTGAACCAGGTGGTCGCGATCACCGGCGGCGCGCGCGGGATCGGGAAGGCGACGGCGGCCGAATTCGCGCGCCGCGGCGCGCGCGTCGCGATCGGCGACATCGACACGGAGCTCGGGCGTGCCAGTGCAGCCGAGCTCGGGCGCGGCGTCGTGGCGCTCGCGCTCGACGTCACCGAGCGTTCGTCGTTCGAGGCGTTTCTGGAGCAGGTCGAGGACACGGTTGGCCCGGTCGACGTGCTCGTCAACAACGCCGGGATCATGCCGCTGTCCCCGCTCGTCTCAGAGCGCGACGAGATCGCGCGGCGCCAGGTCGACATCAATGTCCACGGCGTGATCCTCGGCACCAAGCTGGCACTCGAGCGGATGGTGCCGCGCGGGCGCGGCCACGTCGTCAACATCGCCTCGGCCGCCGGCAAGGGCGGGTTCCCGGGCGGCGCGACCTACTGCGCCACGAAGCATGCTGTCGTGGGGTTGAGCGAGGCGGCCCGGGCCGAGCTGCGCGGCACCGGCGTCGACATCTCCGTCGTCATGCCCGCGGTAGTCAACACCGAGCTCGGCTCCGGGCTGCCGCACTCGCGCGGGGTGAAGGTGGTCGAACCCTCAGATGTCGCCGAGGCGATCATCGCCGCAGTCGAGCGGCCGCGCTTCGAGGTGTACGTCCCGCGTTCGCTCGGGCCGCTCTTCAAGCTGATGGCCGCGCTGCCGCGCCCGGGTCGCGAGCTGATCGCCCGCGTGCTCAAGGGCGACCAGGTCCTCGCGCATCCCGATCCCGCGGTGCGCGCGGCCTACGAGAGGCGCGCCGCCGGCGTGGAGGAAGGGGAGCCGGTCGCAGGTTGAGTCGTGCCGGGGGTGCAGCCTGGCGGGCGGCGGCGCGCTACGGTCAGGCCCGCCACTTCGGGCGCGATCGAGGGGATCACCTGCACGGCCGAGGCCTCGGTTCGGCGACCTCGACCCTCGAACTCACCTGCACATCACCCCTGCACCCGGGTCACGCTGGCCGGCTGGTCGCTGATCGTACGCCGCCCGGCAACAGGTCCGCGACGCGGGCGAGTCTCTCGACGGTGCTCTGGAGTGGCTCGACGGCCGTCGCGAGGATGGCGGCGGAGGTTCCGAGCTGCTCTATGCCGTCGAGGATCCGCGTGACCGACGGCAGCACGGTCTCGATCCGCTCGGCGAGCTCGAGGAGGCGATTGATGCGGGTTTCGAGCTCGTCTACGCGCTGCGTCAGTGAGCGCTCGACGTCGATAACCGTGCGCTCGATCCCCGGCAGCGCCTGCGCGACCTCCGAAAGCTCGTGGACGTCGTCGGCCAACCTCGCCAGGTCGACCGACCCGAGGCGCGGCTCGGTCGCGGTCAGCGAGCGGGCAAGCAAACCGAGCGCGTGAATGTCCCCCATCGCCGCGGCCGGGGCACGGACCGGCCAGAGGACGAGGGCGAACGCGTTCATGACCTACGCCGGCGGCGCGAGCCGGCCTCCGTGACAGCCGTGACCCGCAGCGCGGGGGCGAGGTAGCGCCGCGCGAAGCGCCGGGCCTGTGCCTCGGTGTCGAGCGGGGCGGCGCTGTCGGGGGTCAGGAGGAAGGACAGCACAAGTCGCACGAGCAGCTCGGCGGCGACCTCGACGTCGAGCGGCGGCAGCCGCCCCTCCTTGACCTCGCGCCCGAGGCCCTCCGCGACGAACGCGCGCGCGGCGGCTACCAGTGGCCCGCCGACCGTGGTCAGGTAGGGGAGGAACGTCTCGGGCTCGGTGCGCAGCAGCCGGTTGAGCAGCGCGTGTTGGCGCGCGTGTGTCAGCGCGAAGGCGAAGCCCTCGACAAGGCGCTCGTCGGTCGTGTCGAAGCGTTGGACCGCAGCGTCGAGTCGCTCGTAGAAGGCCCGTGTCTCGCGGACGATGACCGCCTCGACGAGCGTCTCCTTGTTCGTGAAGTGACGGTAGATCGTGACGCGCGACACTCCTGCCCGGCGCGCGATGTCCTCGATCGTCGTTCGTCGCAGGCCGAAGTCCTCGAACTGCCGCAGCGCCGCCTCGAGGATCTTCCCGGTCGCGGCCCCGTACTCGGGCGCCGGGTCCTGCTGGAGGGCCTTTTCGAACATCGCAACCTCCTCAGCTGGCGCCCGCGCCCTGGTGGCGGGCCGCGTCGTACATCCGCCGTAGCACCATGCCGGCGAGTACTAGGAACGCTATCCAGACCGCGAGATGGAGGAGCGTGCCCGGCAGGATCAGGCTCCGCATGCCGCCGCGGTACTCACGCATCATGTACTGCTGCTCGCGCCGGAACCTGAACGCCGGCCGGTCGGCGGCCGGAATCGCCCGGGCGTCGACGAACGGGTCGGCTGGCATGCGGATTGGAGCGCCGCGCATCGCGCTGCCGTCGGCGATGCGCAGGAGCGACTTCCACTCGCCGCCGATCGGCACGGGCACCGGCGAGCGCCAAGTGTCGCTCGCAACGCGTCGCATCGGCTCGTTGAGCTTCCCGCCGCCCTGCCACGCGAAGACGTCGAACCAGTCCGCGCCCTCGACGAGGGCGGGATCGGCGAACCGGGCGCTGACCCAGACCGACTCGCCGCTCACAGCTGGAGTGAGGGTGATGTCGGCGACGTAGCCGGGATCGCCGCCGCGCGGCAGCGGGATCGCGAGCGCCGCTACCGCGGCTACGCCCGCCAGGGCGAGCGCGTGCCGTTGCGGTCCCCCGTGTACGACGCGGTCGGGCGCCATCGCGCGCGCGACCCCGGTGGCGAGTGTCGCCGCGGCGAGGGCGGCGAGCGTCGCAAGCGGGAGCGCCTGCGGCAGCAGGTCCCACGGCAGATCGTTGTAGCCCCAGACGCGCGAGAACCAGAACGTCGAGAGGCAGCCGAGCGTCCCGATCGCGCCCGCGGCCAGCAGCGCCGCCCGCAGGGGCCGCCGGCCGGCGAGCATGAAAGCCGCCTCGACGGCCACCGCCTCGAGCACGTACGGGTAGAAGTGCGGTGTGGACATGTCGAGCCCCTCTACGACCAAGTAGACGGCCCCGCGCAGGACCAGCCAGATCGCGAGCGCGCGCAGGGCCCCGGTCGGGCCGAGCAGGATGCGCGCGAAGACGAACCCCGCCGTGGTCATGAAGGCGATCAGCACCGGTAGGTACAGGATCTGAAACTGCGGGATCCCGAAATCGAACTCGGCCGCGAACACCGAGATCACAGTCGGGGCCGCCACGACGGGGCAGGCCATCAGGAACTTGCCCGCCGCGGTCGGCCGCCAGTCGGGGCGGGCGCGCGCCTCAGCGGCGAGCATCGCGAAGCCGAGCACGCTGAGCGCGCCGCCGCCGATCAACTCGATGTGGCTCGGACTCCAGAGCGTGACGTCCTGCCCGAACAGCTCGTGCCAGAGAAAGTCGAACGGGAAGCCGATCATCAAAAAGCTCCCGGCTAGCAGCGCGAACGACGCCCCGTACGGCGCGTGCCGGCCGAACGCCCGTAGCCCGCGTCCGTCCTGCGGATAGAGCCGGATTGCCACGATCACGCCGATCAGCATCCCCGCCGCGGCGCCCACCCCGATCCCGTGCGAGGGAGTGAGCAGCGTCGTGTCGCGGCCCGAGTCGATGTGCACCGCAATGTCGGTGTAGAGCACAAACAGCCCAGGGAGCAGCGAGACGATCGCGATCAGCACTCCGAGCGAGGCGAACGCCGGCACGCCTGTCAGCCGCTCCACCTCGCGGCCCCACACGCGCAGCAGGCCGTCGCCTGTGTCTAGCGCGCGCCGCCCGGCGGCCGCGCCGGGCCTGACTAGAGGGTGTTCTACGACGCTGCGCAAGATCTACCTCGTGGTTCGCGCAACCAGACGCTGGAACGGAGCCTGCGCGTAAAAGGCGAGCCGCGCGCGGCGCGGCAAGATCACGTGTCGCCGCCGGTGCTCGATCGCCGCTGCGATCGCCTCGCCCGCCGACTCGACGCGGACCAATGGGCTGACGCCGAGCCGGCGCGCCGTCTCGACGCGCTTGCGCATGCGGTCGGTCACGAGCGGGTCGGCCAAGCCGTTGGCGAGCAGCGGCGTGTCGATCGTCCCGAAGTAGACGGTCGTAACGCCGATGCCGTCGCACGCCAGCTCAACGCGCAAGGTCTCGGCGAACGCGGCGACGCCCGCCTTCGTCGCCGAGTAGTGGCCGAGCAGCGGCGGGTGAATCCGCGCCGCCATCGAGGCGACCGTCGCGATCTGCCCGCGCGTCGCGCGCAGGTCGTCGAGTGTCGCCTTTACGAGCCGGAACGGAGCGGTGAGATTTACGTCGAGCGTCTTCTGCCACGTCTCGACGTCGAGGTCGTCGACCGATCGCGGCGCGCCGATCCCCGCGTTGTTGACCAGCACGCCGATCCGGCCGCTGCGTGAGCGGACCTTCTCGAGGAACGAGCCGACCGCGTCGTCGTCCAGTACGTCGAGCCCCGCTGCAAGGTGGTCGCCCGGCAGGCGCTCAGCGAGGTCGCCAACCGCATCGGCCTTCAGGTCGCATAGAGCGAGCCGCGCGCCGCGCGCCGCGAGCGCGGTCGCGGTCGCCGCGCCGATGCCCTGGGCGGCGCCGGTGATGAGGCAGACCTTCCCCGGGATTCTCATCGGTCGCGGTCGTCGTCGGAGAGTTTCACCAGCCGCGCGCCCACCGCGTAGAAACCGGCGAGCAGCAGGAGGGGGGCGAGGAACGCGCCGGCGACGATCAGGTCGTGGGCGGCGTGGGCGAGCGGAAGGCTCATGCCGACGCCGCGATTCCGTCGTCGCGAACCATGCGCAGCTGCAGCACCGCGAGCGCGAGTCCGAGCAGGGCGACGAGTGCGAGGCCGAGGTAGGCGAACGGCTTGAGCCATTCCGGGGCCCTCGCGGGTGCGCTCTCGTCGACCAGCTCGAGCTCGAACGTGCGCGTCCCGCCGCCGCGGCGGCCGGGCTGGTCGTCCATCACCGTGATCCGCTGGCGGTCGGTCCAGCGCAGGTCGCCCAGGTAGAACGTGGGCGTCGTCATCCAGCGGCCGTTGGTGGGCCACACGAGCGAGCGCGTCTCGAAGCTTTCGGGGCCCGTCCGGCGCAGCGGCTCGTAGATCCACTTGCCGCCGTAGAAGGTCTGCAGCTCGGGTGGCTTGCGCTCCGCCGCGAGAAAGGGCGCGCTGCGGTCGGTGCGCTCGATGCGTTCCGAGAACGGGAACTTCGGAGTGACATCTCGCACGCGCTCGAAGCCGTGGACGCGGACCGTCACCGGCTCACCGGGACGCGGGCTCGCGGGACTGATCTCCATCGTCGCCGGCACGACCGTGCGCGCGGTCGCCGCGGCCGGCGCTGCGAGCACGCAGACGAGCGCGGCGGCGCTAGCCGCCGCGGCTCTCCGCCGGTGCTGCCGTGGCACCGCCGGGCGCGCGGGAGCGGTGGGGCGCAGGGCGCGGCCGGCGAGCACGCCGAGATAGCCCGAGGCGACCCCGACGGCGATCGCGATCGCCCACGAGTACGGGAAGAGCTCCGGCAGCCACTTCTCCTGGCCGGTGGCGAGCAGCCGCAGCGCCTCGGTGCCGACGACGAGCACTGGGAACGCGAGCAGCGCACCGGCCAGCACGCGACCGCGCAGGCGCGACCCGCCGACGATCACCAGAAGGTCGATTGCGAAGGCGGCCAAGACCGGCAGCACGATGTCGGGTGCCGTACGACCGGTGGCCATCACGAAGACGACGCCGAGCAGGCGCACGAGCGTGAACCCGCCCATGACCAGCGTCGCTGCGAAACGGCGACCGAGCGCCTCGATCGCCAGGAAGGCTGGGAAGGCGGTCAGTGCCGCGAGCACCGGAGCGGCGAAGGAGAGCCGCCACTGTGGGATGTCGAAGTCGAATTCTGCGAACGGGATGAACAGGACCGCGGCGAATAGCGCCATACCCGCGACCGCCATCCCCTCGGCGAGCGCGAACCCGCGCAACGGCCGCAGCTCGGGGCGGGCGCGTTCAGGCTGCGTGCGGTTCAGCTCGGCGATCACGATCGCGAAGATCGCAAGGAATGAGATCGGCGCCGTCAGCAGGGCGAGCAGGTGGGTCGGGCTCCAGAGCGAGACATCGAGCCCGTAGGTGCGGTGCCAGAGCTCGTCGAGGCCGAGCGCGACCTGGGGAACGATGATTGTTACGAGCCCGATCAGCACGAGCGGCGGATAGGCGACGCCGCGCCAGCGGCGCAGCGGCATCAGGACCTTCCCTCCGCGGGCTTCGACGGCCGCGGCCAGCAGCGCGAACGTGAGCAGCGCCGGTATCCCAACGAGCGACGCGCCGCCGACCATCATCACGTGCGGAGGGGCGAGCGCCGTGTCGCGGCCCAGGTCGATGTGCCAGCCGATGTCCCAGTACATCCCCGGCACCGCGATCAGGCCGGTCAGGATCAAACCCACGATCAGGGGCCACTGGCGGCTCGCCGAGACGGTGTCAGGCAGCCGCGGCGCAACGACGCGC
>DATMJM010000674.1:0-10936 GCA_035553935.1 Solirubrobacteraceae bacterium | reverse complement strand
GTGCCCGACGACGCGGTCGATCAGCAGCCCCATCTTGATCGGGAAGTACTGCTTGACGTGCTCGGCGGACAGCAGGATCGGGCGCTCGGCGCCGCGCGGCTGCGCCGGGGCGCGCTCCGTCGGGGCGCTCACTGCGTCGCGCCTCCGGCGACGAGCCCGATCCGCTCGCCGGCCCGGCGCAGCTGCGCTTTGCGCGCGGGTGCCATCACGCAGCGGTCGGTGTGGCCGCTCTCGCCGCCGCCGAGGCGGGCCAGCAGCTCGGGCCTGGGCAGGCAGGCGTCGTGCGCGTGCGGGCAGCGCGGCCGGAAGTGGCAGCCCTGCGGCGGCGTGATGAGCGACGGCGGCAGTCCCGGGATCGACGGCAGGCGCGCCGGCCGCGGCCGGTCGACGCGCGTGATCGAGCCCAGCAGGCCCCACGTGTAGGGGTGCTGCGGGTTGTAGAAGATCTCGTCCGTCGAGCCCTCCTCGACGATCCGCCCCGCGTACATCACGGCGATCCGATCGGCGATCTCGGCCACGACGCCGAGGTCGTGCGTCACGAGGACGATCCCCGCGTTCGTGCGCTCGCGCAGCTCCTTGAGCACCTGCAGGATCTGAGCCTGGATCGTGACGTCGAGCGCCGTCGTGGGCTCGTCGGCGATCAGCACCGACGGGTCGCAGGACAGCGCCATCGCGATCATCACGCGCTGGCGCATCCCGCCCGAGAGCTCGTGCGGGTAGGAGCCAAAGCGCTCGCGGGCGCGCGGGATCCCGACCCGCTCGAGCAGCCCGACGACCTGGTCGCGCGCCTCGCCGCCGGACACGTCGCGGTGCGCCTGGATCTGCTCGACGATCTGGCGGCCGATGCGCTGCACCGGGTTCAGCGACGTCATCGGGTCCTGGAAGACCATCGCGATCTCCTCGCCGCGGACCGCGCGCAGCTCGTCGTCGCGTGCCCTTACGAGGTCCAGCCGGCGCAGCCTCGCCGTGCCCGCGAAGCGCGCGTTGGGCGAGCGCGTCAGCCCCATGAGCGTCATCGCGGTCACCGACTTGCCCGACCCCGACTCGCCGACGATCGCCAGCACCTCGCCCGCATGCAGCTGAAACGACACCTCGTCGACCGCCTGTACGACGCCCTCCTCGGTGGCGAAGGACACCTTGAGGTCCTGCACGTCGAGCAGCAGGTCGGAGCTCGGCGCGGTCATCGGCTCAGCCGGATCCGCGGGTCGAGCGCCGCGTAGACGATGTCGACGATCGTGTTGAGCAGCACGATGAAGAACGCGCCGAAGAGCGTGACCGCGAGCACCGGCGGCACGTCGAGCTGGCCGATCGACTCGGCGAAGTACTGGCCGACGCCCTGCAGGTCGAAGACCGTCTCGGTGAGGATCGCGCCGCCGCCGAGGACCGCGCCGAAGTCCAGGCCCCACAGCGTGACGATCGGGATGAGCGAGTTGCGCAGGACGTGGTGGACCATGACGCGCCGCTCCGTCAGCCCCTTGGCGCGCGCCGTGCGCACGTAGTCGTCGTTGATCGTGTCCAGGATGTTGGAGCGCAGCACGCGCGAGTACACCCCGACGAACAGCGTCGCGAGCACCGTCCAGGGCAGGATCATGTGCTTGACCCACTCCCACAGGCCGGCCTCGCCGATCTCCGCGTAGCCGCCGTTGGGGAACACCCCGAGCTTGAACCCCAGGTAGTAGCTGGCGAGCGCGCCGAGCCAGAAGACGGGCATCGAGATGCCGATCAGCGCCAGGACGGTCACGAGCGTGTCGGAGAAGCGCCCGGCGCGCATCGCGGTGTACAGCCCCAGCGCCGTGCCCATCGCAAGCCAGATGAGCGCCGCCCCGATCGCGAGCGCGAACGTCCGCGGGATGCCGCGCTTGATCTCCTCCACGACGGAGGTCTGGTTGGCGTAGGAGATGAGGTCGCCCGTGAAGACCTTCTCCATCGTCGTGAGGTACTGCGTGTAGATCGGCTTGTCGAAGCCCCACTCCCGCTCGATCGCCGCGATCTGCACGGGCGTGGAGTTCCTGCCGGCCATCCTGTCGGCCGGATCGCCGTTGGGGATGACGTTGAAGATCAGGAACGTCAGCACCGACACGGCGAACATCACGACGAGCATCCCGGCGACGCGGCGGACGACGAAGCGGCCCATCAGTGCTCGAACCGAACCTTCGCGCGCGGGTCCAGCGCGTCGCGCACGCCGTCGCCGAAGACGTTGAGCGCGAGCACGGTGAGCACGAGCATGAGGCCCGGCACGATCGTCAGATGCGGCGCGGTCGACAGGAGCACGACGCCGTCGGAGAGCATCGTCCCCCACGACGGCTCGGGCGGCTGCACGCCCGCGCCGAGGAACGACAGGGCGGCCTCGAGCAGGATCGCGTTGGCGACGAGCAGCGGGAAGAAGACGAGGATCGTGGAGGCGAGGTTGGGCAGCAGCTCGGAGAACATGATCCTCAGCGGCCCGGCTCCCTGCGCCCGCGCGGCCTCCACGAACTCCTTCTCGCGCAGCGAGAGCACCTGCCCGCGGATCGGGCGCGCGAGGTAGACGACGCTGACGACGCCGATGATGATCGTCGGGATCCACAGCGAGCCGCCCTGGATCCGCAGCGGGCCGATCCGCAGCCCTCCGAGCGCGAGCGAGACGCCGAGCGCCACGCCCAGCAGCAGGACGGGGAACGCCCACATCACGTCGAGGCTGCGCGAGATGACGGCGTCCGTCCAACCGCGGAAGTAGCCCGCCAGCGTGCCCAGCAGCACCGCCAGGAAGGCCGTGATGATCGCCGCCGTGATGCCGATGAACAGCGAGTTGCGCGCGCCGTAGAGCAGGCGGACGGCCACGTCGCGGCCGTTGGAGTCAGCGCCGAGGAAGAACTTCCTCTGCCAGGTGGGCCCGATCGGCACGCCGTCGAACGTCACGACCTGCTCGCTTTTGCCGTTGACGACGATCGTGTCGGACAGGTGGTTGCGCGCCGGCGTCGTGTCCGCCAGCTGCGCCCACAGAGGCGCCGCGAGCGCGAGCGCGACGAGGACGACGAACAGCGCGCCGAAGGCCAGCGCCGCCTTGTTGCGCCCGAGCCTGCGCAGCGCGAGCGCCCAGGGGCTGAGGCCCGGCGCCGGCGCCGCCTCGGCCCGTCCGCCGTCGAGGACGGGGGACGGGTCGGGCTGGACCGATGAGTCGGCGATCGGCATCTGCGTCAGCTGACGGCGCCTGCGGGATCGATCGCCATGTCGACGGCGCCGCTACTTCAAGCAGAGGTTCGTGAAGTCGAGGTTGTAGACGGGGTGCCACACGGTGCAGTTCTCGAAGTCGATGCGCTCCGAGTAGAACACGGTGAGCTTGCGGTGGCCGTAGGGCGCGACGTGCGCACCCTCGACGATCAGCCTGTCGGCCTGTGCGTACTCGTCGGCCACCTCGTCGATGTCGGCATTGCGGTTCGCCGCGTCGAGCAGCCTGTTGACCTGCGGGTCGTCGACGTTGCCGAAGTTCTGGTTGTTCGTGCTCTGGATCGAGTCGCCGTCGACGAGGAACATGAAGTTGCCGGGGTGCGGGAAGTCCTGGAACCAGTTGGTGACGCCCAACTGGGCCCTCGTCTTCTGGTTGCCGATCGTCGTGAAGTAGACGGACGCCTCGACGATCCGCGGCTTGGCCTTGAAGCCGATGTCGTTGAGCACGTCGGACAGGTACTCGGCCAGCGACCTGGACTCCGGCTCGTCGTTGCCGAAGACCGTCACCGAGTCGCCCTCCAGGCCCGCCTCGCGCACGAGCTCGCGGGCGCGCTCGACGTTCGGCGCCGCCGTCGGGTCGCCCCACGGGCACGGGTCGATCTTCTCGTAGCCCTTCATGCCGGGCGGCAGGAAGTTGCAGCCGGGCTCGAGCAGACCGCCGAAGAGGCGCGCGATCGCGCGCTTGTCGATCGCGTAGTTGACGGCCTGGCGCGCCTTCTCGTCGTCGAACGGCGCGATGCGGTGGTTGAGGAAGTAGTAGTACGTCGAGTTCGTGACGAACTCCTTGTAGCGCTTGCCGGCGTACCGCGCTCGCACCTCGCGCAGCTGGTCGGCCGCCGGCGGGTCGCTCATGTAGTCGAGCTTGTTCTGGATCGTGTCCTGCGTCTGCCGGCGGCGGTTCTTGACGATGTCGACCTCGATCTTGTCGAGCTTGCCGACGGCCTGGTCGGGGACGTCGAAGTCCGCCACCTTCACGAGGTCGTAGCCGCGGTTGACGCGGACGTTCTCGAACCTGTACGGGCCGACGCCCGGCGGCGGGTCCTTCGTCATGTTCTGAAACGGCGTGTCGCCCGGCACGAGCCCGGCGAAGTTCATCGTGAGGATGTACGGGAAGCGCCCGTCCGGCTCGGTGAGGTTGATCGTGATCGCGCCGGTCCGGTCGTCGGTCTCGATGCCGCTGATGTCGGCCCGCGCCTTGCCGTCCTCGACGTACTTCTCGGCGCCGGCGATAGCGAGGTAGAACGACGATCCGCCCGACTCGAGGTTGAGCACGCGCTTGATCGTGTGCTCGAAGTCCGATGCCTTGACGGCGGTGCCGTCGGAGTACTTCAGGCCCTGGCGCAGCTTGAGCGTGTAGGTCTTGCCGTCGTCGGAGATCTCGGGCATCGCCTCGGCGAGACCGGGCACGAGGGTCGCGCCCTCTGCGCCCTCGTCGTGCTTGTAGGTCAGCAGCGGGGTGTAGACCGTCCACATCGTCTGCCAGCCCTCCTGCGTGTAGGAGAGGGCCGGGTCCAGGTAGTCGGGAAACGACGTGTAGGCGGTCTTGATCGTGCCGCCCGTCCTGCCCGCTGCGTCGGTCGCCCCGGCGCCGCCGGCCGTGGTGCCCGCGCTGCCTTCGTCGTCATCGCCGCCGCAGGCCGTCAGCCCGAACATGGCTGCGCATGCGAACGAGAGGCACACAACGCCTCTGAGGGACCTTGGCATACGTTGCTTCCTCCTGGGTGACGGGCCTCCGCGCCTGGCACGGGGGCCGATTGGCCTGCAGGTTCCGGACCACGACCGGCTCATCGTACTTTTGCACGACCTACTACACCTGAACTGCACGGTAGGGCCCCCAGCCCGTTCTGCGCCGCTCTGGCGACCCTCAGTCGAGGTAGACGGCCACCTGCTCCACGGGCGCCCGCTCGGGCACGCGCGGCTCCTGGCGCGGGTGACCGAGATGCAGCAGTCCGAGCACGCGCTCGTCGTCGCCGACGCCGAGCGCGGCGCGCCCGGCCGCGCTGCGCAGGACGCCCGGCGTGCGCCAGTAGCCGGCCAGCCCGCGGCCGTGCGCGGCGAGCAGGACGACGTACGCCGCCGTCGCGGTCGCCAGCATGTCCTCCTCGTCCATGACGGGATCGCCCGACTGCGTCGCGGTGACGGCGACGAGCGTCGGCGCGCGATCGAGCTTGGCCGCCGCGATGGCGTCGTCGGCGGCGTCCTTGAGGCGCTGCAGCGCCTGCGGTCCGAGGATTCGGAAGCGCCACGGGTTCGTCAGCTTGTGGTTCGGCGCCCAGCGTGCGAGCTCGAAGAGCTCGTCGAGCGTCTCGCGGTCCAGCGGCTGCGGCGCGTAGGCCTTGTGCGTGCGGCGTGTGCGGATCGCTTCCTCGAGCTCCATCGCCGCGCGCTACTCGTCGTCCTCGTCGTCGTCCTCGTAGAGCGATTCGCGGGCCAGCTCGCGGCCCTTGGCGTCGTAGACCCTGCACTCCAGCGTGTCGCCGCGATAGCCGTCGGGCGCCAGCAGCGTGAAGCGGTTCTCGACGAGGGCGCACTGGTCGACCGCGAGATCGGCCAGCTCGGCCGTGACGACGGCCCCGCCGGACACGAGCGGGCGCCCCCAGACGAGGGTCATGCTCGCCGTCGCGCCCTGCTCGCCGCGCCACCCGCCGACGACCTCGTCGCAGAGGTCGAGCTTCCAGTCGGGGTTGGCCTGCGCGGTGTCGGCGGTGAAGTCCGCCACCGCGTCGAACTCGGTCGGCTCGCGATCCTCGCCGCCGGGGCGGAAGGAGACGTAGCCGAACAGCTCGAAGCCGTTGGTGGTCAGCGCCGTCGCCGGCACGAACGTCCGCCCGTGCCACGTCCGGTCGGGATAGAACGTGACCTCGCCGGGCTCGCCGAGATCGTCGTCACCGGGATCGATGGCGTCGCAGGCGCCGAGGAAGTGGCGCTGCAGCGTCGCCGCCCAGCGCCCGTCGGGCAGCGGCTCCTGCGGTGGCTCGGCGGCGAAGCGCGGTACGACGCGTGGCTCGGCGGGCATGCGCCGCAGTGTATGCCGCGCCGGCGCGATCACATCTCCAACAGCAGCGTGACCGGCCCGTCGTTGACGAGCTCGACCGCCATCTCGGCGCCGAAGGCGCCGCCCGCCGCGCCGAGCTCGGCACGGAAGATCTCGTACAGAGGCTCGGCGACCTCGCCCGGCGCGGCGGCCACGTAGGACGGGCGGTTGCCCCTGCGCGCATCGCCGTAGAGCGTGAACTGGCTGACGACGAGCGCCTCGCGCTCGCCGAGCGGCTCGTTCATGCGCCCGTCGGCGTCGGGGAAGACGCGCAGCGCGCGGACCTTCTGCGCCAGCCTGACGGCGGTCGCCTCGTCGTCGGAGTGCGTCACCCCGAGCAGCACCAGCAGGCCCGGTCCGATCTGCGACACGGCCGCGCCGCCGACGCGGACGCTCGCGCGCGAGACGCGCTGCACGAGCGCGCGCATGTGCTAGCCGAAGAAGACCTGCGCCGTCTCGAAGAAGCCGGGGTCCAGCAGCTTGGGCTCGGCGAGCGCCTCCTCGAGCGGGACGAGGTCGATCGAGGTCCCGCGCAGGGCGACCATCTTCCCGAAGTCGCCGTTGGTCGCGGCGTCGACCGCCGCGACGCCGAAGCGCGTGCCGAGCACGCGGTCGAACGCCACCGGCGAGCCGCCGCGCTGGATGTGCCCCAGCACCGTCGCGCGGCTCTCGTAGCCCGTGCGCTCCTCGATCTCCTTCTCGAGCTCGAAGCCGATGCCGCCCAGTCGCACATGGCCGAACGAGTCGACCGTGTCGGCGGCCGTCGCGGCCGCGCCGCCGTCGGACCGCGTGGCGCCCTCGGCGACCACGACGATCGAGAACGTCCTGCCGCTCGTCTCGTGGCGGTGGCGGATGTGCTCGCAGACCTCGTCGACGTCGAACGGGCGCTCGGGCACGAGGATCACGTCGGCGCCGCCCGCCATGCCGGAGTAGGCGGCGATCCATCCGGCGTCGCGGCCCATGACCTCGCAGACGATGACGCGGTCGTGCGACTCGGCGGTCGAGTGCAGCCGGTCGATCGCCTCCGTCGCGATCTGCACCGCGGTCTGGAAGCCGAACGTGAAGTCCGTCGCGTTGAGGTCGTTGTCGATCGTCTTGGGAACGCCGACCGTCGGAAAGCCGGCCGCGAACAGCTTGCGCGCCACGCCGAGCGTGTCGTCGCCGCCGATCGGGATCAGCACGTCTATGTCGCGCTCCTCGAGCGTCGCGAGCACGCGCGCCTCACCGTCCTCGGTCTTGTAGACGTTCGTGCGCGACGTCCCGAGGATCGTGCCGCCGCGGTGCAGGATGCCGCTCGTGCTCTCCCGCGTCAGCTCGATCGCGTCGTTCTCGAGGACGCCCTTCCAGCCCTTGCGAAACCCGAGGATCTCGTGGCCGTGGTGCTCGACGCCCTTGCGGACGATCCCGCGGATGACCGCGTTCAGGCCGGGGCAGTCGCCGCCCCCTGTCAGAAGTCCGATTCGTGCCATGCGCGCCATCCTGCCATGCGGGTGGCGTGCGCGGTCGCCACCTCGCGCTACAGGAGAACCGAGCCGGCGAGCGCCCCCGCGAGCGCCAGGGCCGTCGACCACGCGAGCGCGGCCGCCGCGAGCCCGCGGTCGAGGTCGTAGGCGTGCGCGACGACGAGCGTGTTGACGCCGACGGGCATCATCGCCTGCGCGAGGTACGCGTGCGGGAGGTCGAGCGCGATCGCGGCGGCCAGCGCGACCAGCAGCAGCGGCGCGAGCGCCATCCGCAGCGCGACGACGACCGCCACCGGCAGCGTCAGCGGCGGGGGCAGCCGGACGCGCTCGTGGGCGAGCTGCACGCCGACGACGAAGAAGCCGACCGGCGCGAGCGCGATGAGCAGGACGCGCGCGACGTCGACGAGCAGGTCGGGCGCGAGCGCGTCGGGGGCGACGAGCGCCGCCGCCACCGCGAGCAGCGGGGGGTTGCGCAGCAGGTACGTGCGCAGGCGGACGCCGGCGGCCTCGCCGCGCGTGGTCAGCCCCGCCGCGACCGCGAACGCGACGACGAAGAACATCGGCCCGCTGACGAGCGCGTCGTAGGTGATCGCGGCGCCGAGCTCGTCGCGGCCGAGCAGCGTCGCGACGACCGGCGCGCCGAAGAATCCGGTGTTGCCCATGATCGCGGCGATGACGACCATCGCCGCCGATGCGGTCGCGAGCCGCAGGACCTTCGTCGCGAGGGCGTAGGCGGCGATCCCGACGATCGCCAGCGAGCCGTACCCGAGCAGCAGGCCGATGCCGGCGCCCGCGGTCAGCTCGGCGCGGGCGAGGACGAAGAAGACGATGAACGGCAGCGCGGCGTAGAGCATCGCGTCGAGCAGTCGCCGCGTGAGCGCGAGCGCGCGCTCGTCGTGGCGCCGCTGCGCCCAGACGCCGACGGCCACCGAGGCGACGATCGCCGCCGCCAGCGCGGGCATCTATGCGTCGCGCAGCTCTGCGGCCGCCCGCTCCGGCGCCACCGTGTTGAGGTGCATCCCGGCTCCGAGCTCCAGACCGGCCTCGTGGGTCAGGCGCGGGACGATGTCGATGCGCCAGCAGAAGCGCTCGGCGTCACGCGGGGCGGTGCGGATCCAGAGGTTCAGCGGTGGGCTGGCGCCGAACCGGCGGCGCAGCCGCGACAGCGCGTCGTGCAGAAGCGCGGCGCCGGCCGGCCCGTCGTCCTCGAAGCGCTCGCGGCGCCGGCGGGGCGCGAGCATGAGCGCGTACTCGTGGCGCGACGCGTAGGGGCACGTCAGCACCGCCTCGTCGTCGATCGCGACGACGCGGTCGCGGCGGCGCACCTCCTCCTGGACGAGGTCCTCGAGCAGGTTGCCGCCCATCGTGCGCACGGCGTGGGCGCCGAAGCGCTCGCGCTCGCGCGCGACGATCGCCGGCACGAAGCCCAGCGCGAACAGCTGCGCGTGCGTGTGCGGCTGCGTCGCGCCCGCCTCGACGCGCTCGTTGACGCAGAGGTGGACGTACGCGGCGTGCTCCTGCGCGCGCATCCGCTCGCGCCAGACCTCGACGGCGAGCGCGACCTGCTCGACCTCGAGCTGCGCCAGCGAGACGACCGGCGCGGGGCTGTTGACGATGACCTCGTGCGCGCCGTGCGCGGCCAGCGCCGTGAAGAGCTCGGGTCGCGGGTCGTTCTCCGGCTCGGCGGCGTCCGGCTCGAGCGCCGGATAGCGATTGGGCACGACGCGCACCGTCCAGCCGGGCCCGTCGGCGCCGCCGCCGCCGGGGCGCACGGCGTGCAGCTCGGGCGGCGTCTCGTGCTCGTTGCCCTCCGCGAACGGATCGCCGGCCGCGTCGATCGCCTCGGGCGGCGCCACGGTCAGCTCGCCGCCCGGGCGCTGCGCGCGTGCGGTCGCGACGATCGCGCGCAGGCCCGTCAGCGGGTCGATCCGCACCTCGGTCACGCGCTCAGCGCTCCTCGTCGCCGCCGCCGAGCGCGTAGCGCTCGATCGCCGCCGCGAGCTTGGCCTCGGTGGGAAAGACGCCCTGGTGGACGAGCTCGAGCTTGCCGCTGGCGTCGTAGAAGGCGGTCGCCGGCAGGCCGGCCGCGCCGTAGCGACCGGCGACCGTCTGGCGCGGGTCCTCGAAGGAGGGATAGGGCATCGGGATGCGCGCGCTGAGCCGGAGTGCGTCAGCGCGGTTGTCGCCGGAGTTCACGCCGAGGAACGCCACCCGCTCGCCGTGCTCGAGCGCCTGGCGCTGCAGGAACGGCAGCTCGTAGCGGCACGGATCGCACCACGACGCCCACAGGTTCACGACGACGGGATGGCCGCGCAGCCTGCGCAGCTGCGCGTCGAGCGCCTGCGCGCCGCCGCCGGCGAGCTCGTTGGCGCGGCTGCGCAGCGCGGCGAGCTCGGGCGGAGCTTTGGTGAGCGGCCGCGACACCTCGGCGAGCGTCAGCGGCTGCGGCGCCTCGCCGGTCGCGCGGTCGCTGCCGCGCGTCTGCACGATCCCGGCGATGACGGCGGCCGTCAGGGCCACGGCGCCGATCGCGATGAGGAGCTTGCGCATGTCCCGAAGGGTCGCAGACGCCGAAAAGGTGGCACGGCATGCCCCGGACGTTCGCTATGCTCCGCGTTGACGCGGGTAAGGGCCGGTCTTTCGCCGTTGCGCCTCACCCCGCCCACCGGGCCCGTCCCGGGCGTCTGGATCGCGAAGGCATTCGCGCGGTCCACATCACGTTCGAGCAGGAAGCCGATCTTGGCTGATCCCACGCCAGTGGCCGTCGCGGCCACGTCCGTTCCCAATCCGTCCGACATCGCCCGCGCGGAGAAGTTCACCCGCGAATCATTCGTGCACGCCGGCGAGACCGTCGAGGGCGCGCTCGCGCCCGGCACCGCCCGGCGCCTGGCGCTGGAGGCCGCGATCGCCGAGATCGACGCCGGATCGAAGGTCCCGTCGCCGCAATGGCGCCGGCGCTACTCGCTCATGCTGGGCCTCGAGCGCGTGCTGTCAGACGACGAGCCCAAGCTCGCGGACGGCACCTCGCTGAACCCGCACCAGGTCGACGCCCTCTCGGGCACGCTGACCGCGCTGCTCGCCGAGGCGCAGCGCAACGGCCACGGCACGTCCAACGGCGCGCCCGCCGTGGCGCCGGTGCTCGCCGTGGAACTGGTCGACGAGGTTGCGGCGGTGGGTGAGGATGAGGATCCCGCCGGTGCGCGAGGCGTCGACGAAGCCCATCGCCGCGACG
>DATMJM010000673.1:0-2340 GCA_035553935.1 Solirubrobacteraceae bacterium | reverse complement strand
CGCTGCCCATTCCAGGGATGCGCATCGACCCCGGTGACGCCCACGCCTATCGCTGCCGGTCAGGAATGGCGCTCCCCTGCGACGACGAGGACGCTGAGGTGCGTCGAGTAACCCGTTGCCGCGATGCCGTCGGGTAGGACCTCGGCCAGCTGGCGCCGACCTTCCGCCGCCCAACCACCGAGCGCCTCCGTGAACCCGGGCCGCAGCACGACCGGTGGCGACGCGATCTCAGCGTCCTCGTCGTCGCAGGGGAGCGCCATTCCTGACCGGCAGCGATAGGCGTGGGCGTCACCGGGGTCGATGCGCATCCCTGGAATGGGCAGCGCGTGGATCAGGTCCCGGAAATCGACCCGCTCCCCACCGCGCCAAAGGCGGTACTCGTGCTCGATTCCGATCAGTTCGTGCGGCCCAGTGCGGGCCGACGGCGGTCTGAGGGCGGCGCGCAGCATCGCGCCGGCCTCTGCGATGGTCGATTCGGCCATGGCCGCCTGTGACGCGAGTGCTCAGATCACTACTTCGTGTCCTTCTTGCCCGGCGCGCCGGGGTCGGATACGGCGATGCCGGTCGGCTCGTCGTCGTCACCGAAGCCGCCCGTCCGTTCCGACGTGTTCGACTTGCTGCCCTTCACGGTCGTGGCCCGAGCGAGGTCCTCAGGCTTTTCCCCCATGGTCAGCCCCTCCTGCTGCGACACCCCCACCCAGTCACGATGACTGCGCGCCGGATTCTACGGGCCCGCGCAGCTTCGCGTCGGCCCCGTTCAAGCTCGCGCCATCAGGGACGCGGCCTTGCTTCGAGCGGGTCCGGTCACAGGTCTCGGTTCCGCCGCGGTCGCCGTCCGCTTCAACCGCGCCCGCGGCGAGGCGGATACTTGGCTCATGAGTCGACGGAGGGTGCCGCTGCTCAGACGGGTGGTCGTCGCAATGGTGGCGGTGATCCTGGTCGTCGGTGGTCTCACGGTCGTCCGCCGAGCCTTGGACGAGCCCGGCGTCGAGATGGAGCTCAAAGCGTTGAGCGCGACCCGCTCCTGGCCACTCGTGCTCCCGTGACGGCGCTCACCAGCCAGAAGGCCACGCGCGCCCACAGGACCTACACGATCAACGAGCGCTTCATCATCCCCACATGTGTGGAGCAGACCTCGGCCCTCGATGGGAACACCCGGGCGGCGTCGGCCCCGGCTCCGTACAGGTCGTAGCGACGACCGGCGAGCCGCAGGCGACGATGCCGCCCGACCGCCGCTGGTGTCGATACGGCATGCCTCCGCCGGTACCGGCCCGACGACCCAAAGCTGCGGGCGCCAAAGACGCCGTACCAGAGCAGCGACGCGCTCTGCGCCCTGCTATTACGCGAGCGCATCCGCTTGATAGTGCCCGCCCGTCCGCGCATCGAGGGTGACGGCACCGGCGCATGGACGAGATGTGGCGCGCGACCCGTTCCTACTCGTTGTCAACGCCGACGAGCCCCGTGCCGCATACGAGGGGCGGCCCCTGGCGCTCAGAGTCGACGAAGGGGCCTTCTTCACGACCGTCCCGGCATGGGCAAGGCAGTGTGATCCAGACGCCCGACGGCCCCGTTCTCGTCGTGGCCATGCAGTTCTACGGGCGCGACCCGGTCGGCGACGACACCCTGCTGGGCGTGGTCCGAGTGGTCGCGTCCTGACGAGGTGCAGGGTCCGTTCCGAGGGACAGCAGGAGAGGCCCTCCTCGGAGGACCTCTCCTCGGTGGTGCGCAACGGCCGGTCGACGGGAGCTTTCCCCGTTGCGAGCCGCAGCCGCCGCCCGGGCAGGTGACGGCCTAGTAGGTGCCGCCGGTGCCGGTGAGCGTCTGGGTGCGCGTGTCCCAGGTGAGGCAGCTCCAGCGTCGGCTGTCCGAATCGACCGAGCAGGACTGCGTGACCACGCAGCCGTCCGTCGAGTTCCACTCGACGCAGCCGGACGACCGCTGGATGTACGCGGAAGCGGGTCCGACGCCGATGCCGAAGGCGGCCACGGCCATCGACCCACCCACGACGATCCGGCGCACACGCCTCTTCATGCTCTTGCTCTCCTGCTTGGTTCGGCTGGTCATGGCGGCATCCTTTCGACTGGGCTCTGCGAGTCGGCGCATCCGACTAGGGGCATCGTCCGCGCCGCCGCTTGCCAACGGCTTGCCCATCGCTTGCCGGCACCTTGTCGGCATGGGGCCTCTCCCGTATGCTCGGTGTCGGCGCTGGGGTACTCGAGCGGAAGGAACCAGAAGCGCCGGGGGACGAGGCCCGTCACCCCGATCAGTTCGGCAACAGCGGCGGCTTTACGGCGACCACGGCGACGCGCCATCCCTCTGCCCGCGTGAAACCGCCTCCAG
>DATMJM010000672.1:0-3367 GCA_035553935.1 Solirubrobacteraceae bacterium | reverse complement strand
ATGAAAGGGTCGGCCTCGCTCTCCATCCGGCACACGACGATGTCGGCATGCCGGCGCTGCGGGCGGATGAACGCCTCGGAATCCGGCTCCCGGCGGTCGAGGTCGGCGAGCACCTCGTCGGTCGTGTAGCCGCGCTTGGAGCAGTCGCGATCGACCTTCCACTGGCGCCGCAGGGACTCCGGCGGGTCGAGGTAGACCCGCACGTCGTAGGCCGAGCGCATCTCGGCCGTGTGGTAGCCCAGCAGCCCCTCGATGACCATGAAGCTGTTGGGCGCCGTGTAGACGAGCGGGCCGAATGTGCCGTCCTTGTGCTGGTAGACCGGCTTGAGGATCCCCTCGCCCAGGCGCAGGCACTGCAGGTGCTGGGCCATGATGTCGAGGTAGTTGCACTCGGGGTTCAGCGGGGTGATCCCGCGTTCGGCACGCTGGCGGCGGTCGTACTTGTGGTAGTCGTCCGTGCAGATCGCGTTGACGGCGTCCTCGCCGAGCAGCTGCACGAGCCCCTTGCTCAGCGTCGTCTTGCCGGACGCCGAGTCCCCCACGATTCCGAGCATGATCGGACGCGCCATCGTGGGCGGGAACCATATCCCGATCCGGCCGCGGCGTGCATCCGCGCCGGCAGCGCGCACGCGCCGCGGGCGGCGCTCAGGAGGCGTCGCGCGCCCGCGCCGCGAGCGTGACGAAGACGCGCTCGCCGCGGACCTCGACGCGGTGTGCCGCGACCCCGTCGCCGGTTGTCATCGCGGCGCCCGTACGAAGGTCGAAGCGGCGCTCGTGCAGCGGGCAGATGACGGCGCGGTCGCAGATGATCCCGTCGCCGAGCGGGCCGCCGCGGTGCGGGCACGCCGCGTCGAGCGCGTACCAGCCGCCGGCGGCGCGGAAGATCGCTATGCGACGGCCGTCGAGCGTGATCGCGCGGCCCTCGCCGGGAGGCACGTCGCCCGTCCGGCAGGCGTACAGGGCGGCCGCCGCGACGGTGCTCACAGCGCACCTCCGGCGGGCGGCCCGACGGGCGCGGGCGTGTCGAGGTCGCCGAACTGGCGCGGATGGTAGGGATCGTCGCGCTCCAGCCAGGGATCTGCGGTCGCCGCCTTCGCGATCCGCAGCCGCTCGCGCAGCGCCGCACCCGTCTGCTCGCCGAGGATGATCTCGCGCACCTTCTCCAGCCCGATGCGCGGGACGAAGTCGTACGTGCGCTCCTTGTACTCGGCGTTCTCGCGGTAGAACTGCAGGAACGTCGTGGCGACGCGCAGCGCCTCGGCGCGCGTCTGCACGGTGGCGAGGATGTCGGCCTCGCGAACGTTGCCGCCCGCCGCGCCGCCGGCACGCACCTGCCAGCCGCCCTCGACTGCGACGCAGCCGATGTCCTTCACGGTCGCCTCGGCGCAGTTTCGCGGGCAGCCCGAGACGCCGGACTTGACCTTGTGCGGCGTGTGCAGCCCCTCCCAGAGCCTCTCCATCTCGATCCCGAGGCCGATCGCGTCGCCGAGGCCGAAGCGGCAGAACTCGCTGCCGACGCATGTCTTGACCGTCCGCACGGCCTTGGCGTACGCGTGGCCCGACGGCATGCCCAGGTCGCGCCAGATCGCCGGCAGGTCCTGCTTGCGCACGCCGAGCAGATCCAGGCGCTGGCCGCCGGTGACCTTGACCATCGGCACGTCGTACTTGTCGGCGACGTCCGCGATCCGCCGCAGCTCGTCGGGCGTCGTCACGCCGCCGTACATCCGCGGGACGACGGAGAAGGTGCCGTCGCGCTGGATGTTCGCGTGCACCCGATCGTTGATGAAGCGTGCGTCGCGCTCTTCACGGTGCCGGTTGGCGCAGACCTCGGAGACCAGGTATGCCAGCGCCGGCTTGCAGGTCCCGCATTCGCGGCCCGTCCCGCAGGCCGCCGCCACGTCGCTGACGGACTGCATCGCGGCGTCGCGGATCTGCTGCGCGAGCTCCCCGCGCGTCTGCTTGCGGCACGGGCACAGGTAGGCCGGCTCGTCGCTGACGCCGCCGGTGGCCGCCGCGACGATCTCGTTGACCGCCGGCCGGCACGAGCCGCAGCCCGTGCCGGCGCGGGTGACGGCCATGACCTCGCGCGGCGTCGCGCAGCCGCCGGCGGTCACGGCCGCGACGAGATCGCCCTTGCAGACGCCGTTGCAGTCGCAGATCTGCGCCGTGTCGGGCAGGTCGGCCGGTCCGGCGAGCGAGGCGTCGGCCAGCGCCTGCAGCGGGTCGTCGACCGGCTCGCCGGCGCGCACCGCGGCGACGAGCGACTCCGAGCCGCGCGTGTCGCCGAGCAGGACGGTGCCGATCACGCGGCCGTCGCGGACCGAGAGCTTGCGGTAGACGCCGGTCGCGGCGTCCGTCACGACGGCCTCGAGGTCGCCGCCGGACTCGCCCGCGCAGACGAGGTCGATGCCGGCGACCTTGAGCTTCGCGCTCGGGACCGAGCCGAGGTACAGCGCGCTCGGGCGGGCGTCGGCGGCGCCGGTCGTCAGCGTGGTGGCGGCGACGCGCGCCTGGTCGTGGATCGGCGCGACGAGGCCGTAGACGACGCCGCGGTGCTGCGCGCACTCGCCGACCGCCAGCACGCCCGCGAGGCTCGTGCGCATCGCGTCGTCGACGATGATCCCGCGATCGCACACGATGCCCATCGAGCGCGCAAGCTCGGTCTCGGGGCGGATGCCGATCGAGACGACGACGAGGTCGGCGGCGAGCTCGGAGCCGTCGGTGAAGCGCAGGCCGTGCGCGCGTTCGGGGCCGATGATCTGCTGCGTGTTGCGCTCGAGCTCGACGTCGATGTCCAGGCCGGCGAGCGCCGGCGCCAGCAGCGACGACGCGCCCGCGTCGAGCTGGCGCTCCATGAGGCGGTCGAGCAGGTGCACGACGGTGACGGCGCAGCCCTGCGCTGCGATTCCGCGCGCGGCCTCCAGGCCGAGCAGGCCGCCGCCGATCACCGCGGCGCGCTCGATGCCGCCGGCGGCGGCGGCGGCGCGTATCGCCTCGCAATCTGCTGGGTCGCGGAACGGGCGCACCCCGGCGAGGCCGATGCCGGGGACCGGCGGCATGAGCGGCTGCGAGCCGGTCGCGAGGACGAGCTGCGCGAAGCCGAGCTCGTCGACGTCGTCGATGCCGAGCACGCCGCGCTCGCCGTCGACCCAGGTCACGGTCCGTCCGACGAGCAGCCGCACGCCGTTGTCGGCGTACCACTCGGGCGGGCGCAGCCCGAGCGTCTGCGGGTCCTCGCCGGAGACGAGGATCTCCGAGAGGCGGACGCGGTCGTAGGGCGGGCTGCTCTCGCCGCACACGAGCGTGACCGCGATCTGCGGGTCGCGCTCGCGCAGCGCCTCGCAGACCGCCTGTCCCGCGATCCCTC
>DATMJM010000671.1:0-2968 GCA_035553935.1 Solirubrobacteraceae bacterium | reverse complement strand
AGGTACAGGAAGCGCTCGCCGCGACGCAGCGCGTGGCGGGCGTAGCGCGCCACGAGCGCGCGCTGCTCGTCGTCGGAGGCAAAGCTCGCGCAGACATGGTCGCCAGGCACGATGCCGGCGACCGCATGCTCCGCAAGCCCGACGCGCGGGCGTGCACGCCGAAACCGCTTCCTGCGACGACTCCCGACGTCCACCCGTACGACCCTCCTCGCGCTGTCCGTGCGCCGCGACGCGAGTGTAGTCGCGCCCGCTCGGGCGACAAGCGGGAAAACGTCGGGTCGTTTCGGGCTACGCCGTCAGCGGTGGTCGATCGGGATCGTGAAGGGCTTGACGTCCTTGGCGCGCACGAGCGCCGAGCCGGCTCCCGCGTCGTAGCGCACGAGGTCGGCGCGGACCTGCTCGCGGCGTCCCTCGAGCTCGGAGATCTCGGCCTGCAGCTCGTCGCGGCGGCGCTCGAGCGCGGCGACGCGCTTGCGCATGCGCTCGAGCTGGGTCTCCAGCTCGAGCACCTTCTCGACGCCGGCGAGGTTGAGGCCGAGCTCGGCGGTCATCCGCTGGATGCGGCGCAGACGCTCGACGTCGGCATGCGAGTACAGGCGCGTGCCCTTCGGCGAGCGCTTGGGCTCGATCAGCCCGCGCTGCTCGTACATCCGCAGCGTCTGCGGGTGCATGTCGGCGAGCTCCGCGGCGACGGAGATCATGAACACGCCGCGGTCCGAGGAGACCTCGATGCGCGTCGTCGTGGTCCGCCGCCGCGTGCTCATGACGTGAACAGCTTCGTTCGCGGGTTGCCGTTGAAGACCTTCGCAAGATCGTCCACCGCGGCCTCCTGCTCGGCGGTCAGCTTGTCGGGCAGGTCGAGCGTGAAGCGGTAGTGGATGTCCCCGCGGCCGGGCTTGCCGAGCTTCTTCGGGCCCTCGCCGCGCAGGCGCTGGACGCTGCCGGGACGGGTCCCGGGCGGCACGCGCAGGATCTTGCGGCCCTCGAGCGTGGGGACCTCGATCTCGGCGCCGCGCAGCGCCTCGGGCAGCGTGAGCGGGACCTCGACCTCGACGTTGTCGGCCTTGCGTGTGAACACCGGTGACTCCTGCACGTGCGTGACGACGTACAGATCGCCGTCGGGACCGCCGTTGCGGCCGGGCTCGCCCTTGCCGGCAAGCCGGATCCGGCTGCCCTCGCGCACGCCGGCGGGAATGTTCACGCGGTAGCGCTTGACGGTGCGCTTGCGGCCTTCGCCGCTGCACGTCGGGCAGGGATCCTCGATGACCGTGCCGGCTCCCAGGCAGCGTGAGCAGGCCTGCGAGATCGAGAACAGGCCCTGGCCCTCGGACTCGATGCCGCGGCCGTTGCAGCGCGGGCAGACGATCGGCGCGGTGCCGGGCTTTGCGCCGGTCCCGCCGCACGTCGGGCAGCGCTCGTACGTGGGAACGGAGATCGGCACCTGCGCGCCGCCGATGGCCTGCTCGAAGCCGATCGAGATCTCGGCCTCGAGGTCGCGTCCGCGCTCGGCGCGCGAACGGGGCGTGCCGGCGCCTCCGCCGCGCCCGCGGGTTGCCTGGCCGAAGAGGTCGGAGAGGATGTCGCCGAAGCCGCTGGTGTCGAAGCCGGGCTGCGCGGTGCCGCCGCGGCCGGCCTGCGAGAAGGGGTTGGCGAGCGCGCGGTCGTAGGCCTTGCGCTTGTCGGGATCGCCGAGGACGTCGTGCGCCGTCGAGATCTGCTTGAAGCGCTCCTCGGCCTTGGCGTCGCCCGGGTTCTTGTCGGGGTGGTACTTGCGCGCAAGCTTGCGGTAGGCCTTCTTGATCTCGTCCTGCGAGGCCTTCCGGTTGACGCCGAGCGCCTTGTAGTGATCTTGGGCGGCCATCGTTGCACCTACCCCGCGACGACCACCCGTGCGGGACGCAGGACGAGGTCGTTGAGCCGGTAGCCGGACTGCAGCACCTCGACGATCGTGCCCGCCTCGGCGCCCTCGACCTGCGTCTGCGCGACGGCCTCGTGGTGGACGGGATCGAACTGCTCGCCCTTGGCGGCGTAGCCCTCGATGCCGGTGCGCGCGAGCGCCGACGACAGCTCGGACTGCACGAGCCGGATGCCTTCGGTCAGGTGGTGCTCCGCCTGGCCGTCGGATCCCTCGACGGCGGCGATCGCGCGGTCGAGGTTGTCCAGCGCCGGCAGCAGCTCCTTGGCGAGACGGCCGATGCCGCGCGCCTCGGCGGCGCGCACGTCGCGCGTCATCCGCTTGCGGTAGTTCTCGAAGTCCGCCTGCGTGCGCTGGGCCAGCGCCAGATACTCGTCGGCTTTGCCGGCGCGCTGGATGAGCTGCTCGAGGTCGGTCTCGACGACGGTCTCGGGCGCGTCGGCGTCGGGCGCCGCATCCTGCGCTGCCGCGGGCGGGTCGTCGACCGCAGGGGCGGGCGGCGCCGGGGTCTCCGGCGCCGCCTCCTGTTGGATGTCGTGCTCGTGCGGATGCACGGGCTACCGGCCTTCCTCGACGACCTCGGCGTCGACGACGTCGTCCTCGTGGCCGGCAGAGCCCTCGGGCCCGTCTCCGTTGGCGGACGCGGCGTCCTCCGCGGGCTGCTGGGCGCGTGCCTGCTCGTACATCGCCTCGGACACCTTGTGGAACGCCGTCTGCAGTGCCTCGGTCTTGGACCGCAGCTCGGCGGCGTCCTCGGACTCCAGCGAGTCGCGCAGGTCCTTGATCAGGCCCTCGATCTCGCTCTTGGAGGACGCGTCGATCGTCTCCTCCAGCTCCTTGAGCTGGCGCTCGGCCTGGTAGGCGGCGTTCTCGGCGCCGTTGCGCGCCTCGGCGATCTCGCGCAGACGCCGGTCGTCATCGGCATGCGCCTCGGCGTCGGAGACCATCTTCTTGATCTCGTCCTCGGACAGGCCGGAGCCCGACTTGATCTCGATCTTCTGCTCCTTGCCCGTGCCGAGGTCCTTCGCCGACACGTTGAGGATGCCGTTGGCG
>DATMJM010000670.1:0-3962 GCA_035553935.1 Solirubrobacteraceae bacterium | reverse complement strand
GCAGCGACAGCCTGCGCGGCGGCGGCGGCCTGGACAGGATCTTCGGCGGGACCGGCGACGACATCGCGGGCGGCGGCTTCGGCGGCGACGCGATCGACGGCGGCGACGGCCACGACACCCTGCAGGGCGACTCCGCGGACGACACGCTGACCGGCGCGACGGGCAACGACCACCTCAACGGCGGCAGCGGCAACGACCGCGTGGAGGGCGGCGACGGCGACGACCGGATCGACGGCGGCGACGGCGACGACACGCTGCTCGGCGGGCCCGGCAACGACTTCATCGTGGAGTCGCGCTTCGGCAACGAGATGCTCGTCGACGGCGGCCGCGGCGACGACTACATCCACACGAACCGTGGCCGCGACACGATCGTCCGCGGCGGCGAGGGCGACGACGTCATCCTCGGCGGCTCCGCGCCCGACGGCACGCTGCACACCGACGGCTCGCCCGCGCGCGATGGGGTCCTCGACGGCGGCCCGGGCAACGACATCATCCTCGGCGGCGGCTCGCAGGACCGCCTCAGCGGCGGCGACGGCGACGACGTCCTGTACGGCGGCGCGAGCCACGGCACGTATGACCTCTACGACTGCGGCGCGGGCTACGACACGGTCTACATCGACCCGGCCGAGCTGCTCGCGCTGCCGACGCTCGTGCGCCTCGTCACCTCCTCCGGCGGCTGCGAGCGCACGATCATCGCCGATCCGTCGGTCGAGGATCCGCGCTTCGACGGCCTGCGCGGCGCGCCGCACCCCGGCAAGCTGACCGGCGGCGCCGGCGGCGCCGCCGTCCTCGAGGCGATCGCGGTCCAGTCCGAGCAGGAGACGCTCAACGGCACCCCGTTCGACGACACGCTGATCGGCAGCCTGCTCGCCGACTCGATCAACGGCCAGGACGGAAACGACATCCTGCGCGGCGGCGACGGCGACGACGACCTGCACGGCGACGACGGCGACGACGCGCTGTTCGGCGACGGCGGCAGCGACGTGCTGCGCGGCGAGGCCGACGACGACGCACTCGACGGCGGCTCGGGCGACGACGAGCTCGAGGGCGGACGCGGCACCGACGTGCTGCGCGGCGGCGACGGAAACGACCGGCTGACGGGCGGCTTCGACGCCGACCAGATCATCGGCGGCTCCGGCGACGACGAGCTCAACGCGATCGACGGCTCGGCGGACCGGATCACCTGCGGCGCCGGCTTCGACCGCGTCGCGATGGACCGCCGCGACCGCCTCGTGGATCCGCGCGCCTGCGAGCTGGTCGACGGCTGACCGAGCGCCCGGCGGCCGTCCGTACAGTGGGCGGGTGCATGCGCGCCCCGCCACGACGGCCGACGCGTGGGCGTTCGCCGAGGTCATCGCGGCGGTCGCGGCCGCGCTCGAGCGCCTCGCGCATGCGCTCGAGCGCGGCCGCGACCGCTTCTGGGTGCTCGAGGACGATGACGGCCGGGTCGTCGGCAACCTCGGCCTGCACCCGACGCACGCCGACGGGGTCGTCTCGCTGGGCATGGCGATCGTCGCCGGCGCGCGCGGCCGAGGCGGCGGCAGCGCCCTGCTGCAGGCGGCGATGGCATGGCTGCACGACAGCGGCCACCACAAGGTCGAGCTCGAGGTGTGGCCCGACAACGAGCGCGCGATCGCGCTCTACGAGCGCCACGGCTTCGAGGTCGAGGGCCTGCGCCGCGACCACTACCGCCGCCGCGACGGCTCGCTGCGCTCGGCGCTCATCATGGCGCGGCCGGTGGCTCAGTCGCGGCCGGGCGCGGGCACGTAGCGCCCGTCGAACGCCCGCCCGACCTCGGGCTCGCGCTTCGTGATGCCGAACCGCTTCTCCCAGCGCGCCCAGGCCTCCAGCCGCGACCGGTCCAGCTCGCCGAAGGCGCGCGCGCCGGCGGTGAACGACGGCAGGACGGCATCGAGCTCGCGCTCGACCTGCGCACGGTCGAGGTTGTTCACCGCGCCGACGAGCGCACTGACGCCGTTCTCCGGGTCGGCCAGCACCTCCTCGTAGCCGCGCGCGAGCGCCGCCACCGCTGCGCGGACGGTCGACGCGCGGTCCTGCAGCGTCTCGCGCGTGACGGTCAGCACGAGCTCCGGGTAGGCCGGGGCGCCGTAGTCGTCGACGCGGAACTCGCGCATCTGCGGGCGCCGCTCGCGCAGCGCGACGCCTTCGGCGTTCCAGAAGCCGGTCGCCGCGGCGACGCGCCCGGTCAGCACGCTGCGCACCGCCGTGAACCCGATCGTCGTCGCGCGCACCTTCGCCGGGTCGCCGCCGGCGCCGGCGACGATCGAGCGCAGTACGGCGTCGTCGCTCGGCAGGCCGGTGACGCCCACGCGCCTGCCCTCGAGCTCGCGCGGCGTCCGGATGCCCGGGCGGGCGAGGATCGCCGCCAGCGGCGTCTGCACGAGCGCCATCACGCCGACGAGGTCGCGGCCGGCCTCGCGTGCGATCGCGAGGTCGTGGATGTCGAGCACCGCGAGGTCCGCGCGGCCGGAGACGAGCAGCTTCACGGCGTCGGTCGAGCTGCCCGGCACGCGCACGCGCAAGTTGACGCCCAGCGCGCTGTCGTAGCCGCCCTGGAGCGCGCTGTAGATGCCGGTGTGGACGGCGTTGGGCTGGAAGTCCAGCAGCAGCGTCGCCTCGGCGTTCGGAGCCGCGCCGCTGTCGTCCGATCCGCACCCCGCGAGGGCGAGGACGGCGGCGAGCAGGATCGCGAGAGAGACGAGCTGGCGCACGCGCGCCGAGGATACGCGCGCGCACCTCTGCCTAGACTCCCGATCGTGCGCCGGCGCGTCACCTTCAGCCGCAACCTGACGCTCTCGCTCTCGCGGACCTGCCGCTGCTACTGCAAGTACTGCGCCTTCGCCACGCACCGCACGCACCTGCACGACCCCGCCGAGGTGCTGGCCCTGCTCGAGCTGGCCGCGCGTCGCAACGTAAAGGAGCTGCTCGTGCTCACCGGGGAGCGTCCCGAGGTCGACGCCGGTGTGCGCGCGCGGCTTGCCGAGTACGGCCACGCGGACTTCGTCGGTTATGTGGTCTGGGCATGCGAGCGCGCGCTCGAGCGCGGGCTGCTGCCGCACACGAACCTCGGCGTGCTGGCGGCCGAGGACCTCGCGCGGCTGCGCGAGGTGACGGCCTCGCAGGGTCTCATGCTGGAGTCCGTCAACCCCGGCCTCGTCGCCCACCAGGGCTCGCCGACGAAGCACCCCGAGCGCCGGCTGGAGACGATCCGCGCGGCGGGGCGGCTGCGGATCCCGTTCACGAGCGGGATCCTCGTCGGGATCGGCGAACGCGAGGAGGAGCGGGTCGCGGCGCTCGAGGCGCTCGCGGCCGTCCACGCCGAGCACGGCCACCTGCAGGAGGTCATCCTGCAGAACTTCGTGCCGCACGACAGCTACTACGGCCGCGAGCCCGCGCAGATCGCCGACGCGACCACGCGCGAGCGCTGGCGGACGGGGATCGGCGACGCGCCGCACAGGGAGCTTCCGCGCTGGGCGACGCCGGTCGCGATCGAAGACATGAAGCGGCTGATCGGCGAGTGCCGCCGGCTCATGCCGGACGTCGGGGTGCAGGTGCCGCCGAACCTCGCCGGCTGGTGGCCCGAGCTCGTGCAGGCGGGCGCCACCGACCTCGGCGGCCTGAGCGCCAACGGCGACCACATCTCGCCCGAGCACCCGTTCCCATCGCCGCACGAGGTCCGCAAGCGCCTGGCGCGCGATGGCGTCGCGCTGACCGAGCGCCTGTGCGTCCACCCGCCCTACATCGATCCCGAGTGGATCGCGCAGGGCGTCCTCGACGTCATCAGGGAGCGCTACTGGAGCTTCATCCCGCGCCGCGGCAGCGGGCGCACCCTGCCGCCACGGCCGCTGCGCCCCGACCTCGTCGTGGGCGCCGTCGCCCGCGCCCGCGACGGCGCTGCGCTCACGCCCGACGAGCTCACCGCGCTGTTCGCCGAGACGCGC
>DATMJM010000669.1:0-2375 GCA_035553935.1 Solirubrobacteraceae bacterium | reverse complement strand
GCGTCATCGAGTTCGGCAACCGGATGCTGACCGGCTTCGTCGGCTTCGCGGCGCTTGCCGCGTTCGCCGGCGCCTGGCTGCGGCGGCCCTACCGCCGCGACCTTCTGCGGCTCGCCGCGCTCCTGCCGCTCGGTGTCGTCGCGCAGGTCGTGCTCGGCGGCTTCACCGTGCTCTACGACCTCAAGCCGGGGTTCGTCATGAGCCACTTCATGCTGTCGATGCTGATCCTCGTCGCCTGCGTCGTGCTGGACTGGCGCTCGCGCCACGAGCCCGAGGAGCTCGCCGCTGCGGCGCGCGCGCGCGCCGGCTCGGAGGACCGGCCGATGACGTGGGGGATCTGGACGCTCGTGGCGCTCGGCGCGCTGTCGCTCTTCGCCGGCACCGCGGCGACGGCCGCCGGTCCGCACACCGGCGGCACGGGCACCGACGACCTCGTCCCGCGGCTGGACTTCAAGGGCGCCGAGACGCTGAACTTCGTCATCACGCAGCACGCGCGGATCGCAACGCTGCTGGGGATCGTCGCGGTCGCCCTGTGGTTGCTGGCCCGCCGCCGCGGTGTGCCCCGCGAGCGCCGCGCGCCGCTGACCTGGGTCTGCATCCTGCTCGCGGCGCAGGGCGTGATCGGCGGCGTGCAGTACAAGCTCGAGCTGCCCGCCGAGATCGTCTGGGTGCACGCCTCGCTGGCCGCGACGACATGGCTGGCGATCGTCTGGACGGTCGTCGCCGCCGGACCGCCGCAGGCGCGCCGGCGGCCGGCGCCGGCGAAGGCCGGCGAGGCCGCGCCCGCGCGCTAGCTGGGCGAGCGTGCGCCGCCGACGCGTGCTCGTCGCGCTGCTCGCCGTGCCGTGGGTGCTGTGGGCGCTCGCGCGAACGCTCGCGCTGGACGGCGGGCATCCGCTCGTCGCGGCGATCTCCTTCACGCCGTATGCGGCCGCGTCGGCGGTCGTTCCCGTGCTCGTCGCGGTTGCCGTGCGCGAGTGGGTCGTCGCGGCGGTCGCCGGACTGGCGCTGGCGGCGTTCGCATTCGCCGTCGCGCCGCGCGCGCTCGACGGCCCGCAGTACGCCGAAGCGGGCGCGCCCGGCCGCCCGCTCGTCGTCATGTCGGCGAACCTGCTCTTCGGCGAGGCCGACGCGCGCGACATCCTGCGCCTCGTGCGCGAGCACGACGTCGACGTCCTGAGCCTGCAGGAGCTGACGCCCGAGGCGGTCGAGCGGCTCGACGCCGCGGGCGCGCGCGGGCTGCTGGCCGGCCGGGCGCTCGATCCGCAGCCGGGCAGCAGCGGCTCGGGGCTGATGGCGCGCAGCCCGCTGCGCCGCGTCCCGGCGCCGGCGCCGGGCCGTGAGCGCCAGCTGCAGGCGGTCCTCCGGCTGCCCGCCGGGCGGCAGCTCGGGCTCGTCGCCGTGCACCCGTTCCCGCCGCTGTCGGCGCAGAGCGTGCGCGAGTGGCAGGCGGTGCTGCGCGCGCTGCCCGCGCCGGTGCAGGACGGGCGGCCGCAGCTGCTGGCCGGTGACTTCAACGCCACGCTCGACCACCGCGAGCTGCGCCGCGTGCTGGATCGCGGCTATCGCGACGCTGCGGACGCGACCGGTGACGGGCTGCGCGCGACGTTCCCCGCCGGGCGCACGCTCGGCGCGATCACGATCGACCACGTGCTCGTCCCCCCGGGCGTGCGCGTCCGGCGCACGGCGACGCACGTCGTCCGCGGCAGCGACCACCGCGTGCTGATCGCCGAGCTGCTGCTGCCGGCGCCCTGATCCGGCTCAGCTCAGGCCGGGTGCGACCGTCGCGAGCACCATGAGCGCGGCGAGCAGCGCGCCGATCGAGACGAGCGCGAATCCGGCGGCGCTGCGGCCGGCGCGGCCGTTGCGCCGGCGCCTGCTGGTCCAGCGCCGATCGCGACGCGTGACGGTGCTCGCGTAGATCTGCCGCGGCTGCACACAGCGATCTTCGTGCATGCGTCGGATGTCACATGTGCGCGGACGTCGGCGTCAAGCCGCCGCTCCCGTAGTCCCCGCATCGTCCGCAGCAAATGTCGGGCGCTCTAGCCTCACCACAGCATGCGCCCGGTCCTCGTCGCCGTCCTCGTAGCGCTCGCGACGTTCGCGGGCGCGGCCGTCGCGCTGGCCACGTTCACGCAGGAGCGCCGGCTCGACGTCGGCACCGTGCGGCTGTCGGTCGATCTCGGCCACGAGGGCGCGCTGGACCTGTACGTCCCGCTCGTCGACTGGGGTGTGCGCTTCCCGGTCGTGCGGCTCCCCGCGCGCGTCGAGGTCGACGTGCGCGCGGTCGACCGCGAGGCCGTCGTGGAGCTCGCCGACGCCGGGCGGCTCAACGTCGCGGCGGTGCGCACGCAGGCGCGCGACGCGCTCGCGGG
>DATMJM010000668.1:0-2387 GCA_035553935.1 Solirubrobacteraceae bacterium | reverse complement strand
GCACGCGCCGCGCACCGCCCCACATGCCGGTGAGGAAGAAGAACGGCACGAGCATGAGGTCGAAGAAGACGACGAACAGCGCGAGGTCCTGCGCCAGCAGCGCGCCGAGCACCGCGGTCTCCGCGAGCGCGAGGTGGAAGTAGAACAGGCGCGGCCTGTCCCACTCGCGCATGTTCGCCCACAGCGTCGACGCGAACCACAGGATCGCCGTCAGCGCGACGAGCAGCACGTTCAGCCCGTCGATGCCGAGCTTGTAGGAGATCCCGAGCTCGCCGATCCACGTCTCGTCGGTGACGTGCTGCAGGCCCGACAGCCCCGACTCGAAGTCGACGAGGTACAAGATCGCGTAGGCGAGCGCCAGGCCGCTGCCGGCCAGCGCCAGCCGCCCCGCGACGCGCGGCGGCGCGACGAGCCCCGCGATGCCGAGCGCGAGCGGCAGCCAGAGCATGATCGACAGGTGCAGCGTCATGCGTTGAGCAGGAAGTAGAAGGACAGGCCGACGATGCCGAGCACGATCAGCGCCGCGTAGTAGCGCAAGAAGCCCGTCTGCGCCGCGCGTACGGCCGACGAGCCGGCGCGCACGATCCCGGTGCTGCCGCCGACGAGCAGCCCGTTGACGAAGATGCGCTCGAACGTCTGCTGCGCCCACGCGCCGAACCACAGCGCGGGCCGCGCGACGAGCATGTCGATCAGCTCGTCGAAGTACCACTTGTTCACGAAGAGCCGGTGCAGCGGCGCGAGCCGCTCGCGCGCGCGCACCGCGATCTGCGGATTCTTCACCCAGAGCAGGTACGCGACCGCGATCCCGGCGACGGCGACGGCGGCGCCGAGCAGCAGGCCGAACCCGATCAGCCCGTCGCTGAGCTCACGGTGGTAGAGCGCCGACTCCTCGAACGTCGGCTCGAGGAACCCGTCGATGACGTGCGTGACCTTCGGGATCTGCAGGAAGCCGCCGAAGATCGCCAGCAGCGCGAGCACGCCCATCGCGATCTTCATCGTGGGCTCGCGCTCGGCGATGTGGTGCTCCGGACCGGGGAAGCCGACCTCCGTGTCCTCGACCTCGCCCGTGGCCGGATTGGTGTGCACCTCCGCGTGGTGCAGGTGGCCCTCCTCGAGCTCGCGCGCCTCCGCGACGGGCGGGCCGTAGAAGGCACGGAAGATCATCCGGAACGTGTAGATGCCGGTCAGGAACGCGCCAAGGTAGCCGGCGACGTAGAGCATCCAGTACCAGCCGCCGCGGTCGCCGATCAGCAGCAGGATCTCGTCCTTGGAGAAGAAGCCCGAGAACGGCGGCACGCCCGCGAGCGCGAGGCCGCCGATCGTCATGCAGCCGAACGTGAACGGCATCGCGCGCTTGAAGCCGCCCATCCTGTCGAGGTTCTGCTGGCCGGCCATCGCGGCGATCACCGACCCGGCCGCCATGAACAGCAGCGCCTTGAAGAAGGCGTGCGTCATGAGATGAAACAGCCCCGCCGCGTAGGCGCCGGCGCTGACGGCCATGATCATGTAGCCGATCTGCGACATCGTCGAGTAGGCGATGACGCGCTTGAGATCGGTGACGGCGATCGCGATCGTGCCCGCGACCAGCAGCGTCAGGCAGCCGATCACGGCACCCACGCCGGCGGCCGTCGGCGCGAGCTCGAAGAGCGGGTGCATGCGTGCGATGAGGTAGACGCCCGCGGTGACCATCGTCGCGGCATGGATGAGCGCGCTCACCGGCGTGGGGCCCTCCATGGCGTCCGGCAGCCATGTGTGCAGCGGGATCTGGGCCGACTTCGCGAACGCGCCGACGAGCACCAGGATGAGCCCCGCGGTCAGGTCGCCGCTGCCGCGCCCGAACTCCTCGCCGGCGCGCTCGAAGGTCCCGAGGAAGTCCAGCGTCCCGACGTGCTTGAAGATGAAGAACGTGCCGAGCACGAGGCCGACGTCGCCGAGCACGTTGATGACGAACGCCTTGATGCCCGCGCTCGTGGCCGTCGTGCGCCGGTACCAGTAGCTGATGAGCAGGTACGACGCGGCGCCGACGAAGGCCCAGCCGATGATCAGCACGAGGAAGTTGCCCGCCAGGACGAGCAGCAGCATCGAGAAGACGAAGTAGTTGAGGTACGCGAAGAAGCGCGGGTAGCCGCGATCGGACGCCATGTAGCTGATCGAGTACAGGTGGATCAGCGTCGAGACGCCGGAGACGACGAGGATCATGAAGACCGACAGCGGGTCGACGAGCAGCGAGAGCTGGGCGTCGACGCCGGCCGACCTGGCGTAGTCGTAGGCGACCGCGACGACCTGGCGGTGGTCGTGCTCCCGGTCGAGCAGCGCGAGCAGCGTGCCGATCGCCGACGCGAACGACAGCGCGAGCGCGCCCGTGCCGAGGTAGCCCGCGCTGCGGC
>DATMJM010000667.1:0-2331 GCA_035553935.1 Solirubrobacteraceae bacterium | reverse complement strand
GAGACAGGGTGAGCACGGCCGACAGCGGCAGCGTGCCGCCGGTGAGGCCCTTGGACAGGCAGATGAAGTCGGGCCGGATGCCCGCCTGCTGGTGCGCGAACATCGTGCCCGTGCGGCCGAAGCCGGTGGCGACCTCGTCGCAGATGAGCAGCACGTCGTGCTCGTCGCACAGCGCGCGCACGTCGCGCAGGTAGCCGTCGGGGTGCGTGAGGATGCCGGCGGCGCCCTGCACGAGCGGCTCGACGATCACCGCCGCGATGCGGCCGGCGTGCTCGTTCAGCAGCACCGCCATCGAGTCGGTGTCGCCGGCCTCGGCCTGCCAGGCGTCGAACAGCAGCGGCCCGAAGCACGCGTGGAAGAGGTCGATCCCGCCGACCGAGACCGAGCCGATCGTGTCGCCGTGGTAGGCGTCGCGCAGGCAGACGAAGCCGTCGCGCTCGGGGCGGCCGGCGTGGCGCCAGTACTGGAACGCCATCTTCAGCGCGACCTCCGCCGCGGTCGAGCCGTTGTCGGAGTAGAAGACGCGCGACAGCCCCGGCGGCGAGATGGCGACGAGGCGGTCGGCGAGCTCGATCGCGCCCGGATGCGAGAGACCGAGCATCGTCGTGTGCGCGACGCGGTCGAGCTGCTCGCGGACCGCGCGGTCGACCGCCGGATGGCCGTGGCCGTGGACGTTGCACCACAGTGACGAGACGCCGTCCAGATAGCCGTTGCCGTCGGTGTCGTAGAGCGTGCAGCCTTGGGCGCGCTCGATGATCAGCGGCTCCTCCTCGCACCAGCCCTGCTGCTGCGTGAACGGGTGCCACAGCGCCCGTTTGTCCTTTCTCGCAAGCTCCCGCGTGGTCATGGTGTGACCCTAGGCGCGCATCCGGACGAATACGGTGGTAGTCGCATGCGCCGCCTTCCGGAGCCGCCCCTCGGCCTGATCGTCTTCATCGTCGGTATCGCGATCCTCGGCGCGGAGATCGCCGCCGCCCGCCTGCTCGCGCCGTACTTCGGCGCCTCGACGATCGTCTGGGCCAACACGATCGGGATCGTGCTCGTCGCGCTGTCGCTCGGCTACTGGTACGGCGGCCGGCTCGCCGACCGCAACCCCACGCGCGAGGGCCTGTACCGGATCGTCCTGCTGTCCGGGCTGCTGCTTGCCGCCGTGCCGTTCGTCGCCGACCCGTTCCTCGGCGTGGCCATCGATGCGCTGGACTCGATCTCGGCCGGCGCCTTCGTCGGGTCGCTGCTCGGGGTCACGGTGCTCGTCGCGACGCCCGTCCTCGTCTCCGGCGCCGTGGCGCCCTACGCGCTGCGCCTGGCGGTCGCCGACGTCGCCGAGGCCGGGACGGTGTCCGGGCGGCTGTACGCGATCTCCACCGTCGGGTCGCTGCTCGGGACGTTCTCGTCGGCGCTGCTGTTCATCCCGCTGATCGGCACGCGGCGCACGTTCATCGTCTTCGGCCTCGCGCTCGTGCTGATCGCGGTCTACGGCATGGCCCGGCGGCTGCTGCTGCTCGCGCCGGCGCTGCTCGCCCTGCTGCTCCTGCTGCCGGCCGGGACCGTGAAGGGCGAGACGGACCCCGGCGCGCGCGTCATCCACGAGACCGACACCGAGTACCAGTACGCCCGCGTCGTCGAGGACGCCGACGGCACGCGCAAGCTCGAGCTCAACGAGGGCCAGGCCGTGCACTCCCTGCGGCGGCCGGGCACGTATCTCACCGACAACGTCTGGGACGAGTACATGATCGTCCCGTTCGCGGCGCAGGACCGCCCGCCGGGGCGCGTCGCGATCCTCGGCAACGCCGCCGGCACGACCGCGCGCGCCTACGGGCACTTCTTCCCGGAGACGATCATCGACGGCGTCGAGATCGACGGCGAGCTGACGGAGATCGGGCGGCGCTTCTTCGACATGCGCGCGCCCGGCCTGCGCACGCACACGGCGGACGCGCGCCCGTTCCTGCGCCGCACGAAGGAGCGCTACGACGCGATCTTCGTCGACGCCTACCGCCAGCCGTACATCCCGTTCTACCTGGCGACGAAGGAGTTCTTCGAGCTCGCCCGCGACCGGCTGCGGCCGGGCGGCGTCGTCGTCGTCAACGCCGGCCATCCGGAGGGATCGGAGGACCTCGAGAGGGTGCTCGGCGCGACGCTCGCGGCGGTCTTCCCCACGGTGCTGCGCGATCCCTCGCAGCCGGTCAACACGCTGCTGCTCGGCACGATGGGCGACGCCTCCGCCGCGCGCCTGCGCCGCAACGCCGCCGCCCTGCCGGCCGAGCTGCAGCCGCTTGCGCTCGAGGCCGCGGGGCGCGTGGAGCCGCGCCTGCCCGGCGGCCGCATCTACAC
>DATMJM010000666.1:0-7935 GCA_035553935.1 Solirubrobacteraceae bacterium | reverse complement strand
GCTGTGGGCCGGGCCGCGACTGGCGGAACCCCGCGGCGCCGGCGAGCCCCTCGACGACAACCGGCAGGTGGTCATTGACAGGCTCGTCGCGCTCGGATAGCGCACGTCGCGGCTGACATTCGGCGCGCACCCGCGCGAGCGCTGTCGCGCCGACGCGGGCACGAGCCGCGCGTGCGTCTCGCGGCGCGCCCGGCCAGGAGCACGCCGGCCGCGAACGCGAGCATCAGCCCCTGCTTGTGTTCTCCTCGTGAGTGACGGGTGAAAGACGCTCGCCACCCATCGCGAAGAGGAGAAAGCCGGCGAGCAACGGGCCTTCGCCGAGCCTGAGCAGCCCGCGCTCGCTGTCGATATGGTCCGCGCGATCAGGCCGTGGCCGGCCGGCGCACGTGGTGGTGGAACACCGAGTACTCGTCGGGACGCAGCAGCATCGCCGCGAACATCCCGGCGAGCATCAGGGCGTGCTCGAGGATCAGCAGCGTCCCGAGGTCCGCGACGATCCCGGCGCCGAGCAGCCCGATGACCGCGAGCGTCGGGACGATCATCGACAGCGCCATCTCGCCACTCGGACGCCAGCCATGGCCCTGCCACCGCATCCACGCGACCATCGGCGCGGTCATGGTGAAGGCCATCAGGGAGAGCATCAGCGCCGGCGCGTCGTCGCGCAGGTGCGTCCAGCTCGACCCGGCCGCGTCGAGCGCAACGCCCGCGGGGGGGCCGAGGACGGCCATGCCGAGGAACATCACGGCGACCATCTCGCCGTAGTGGCGCATGAATCGGCGGTTGACCGCCCGCCGTACGGTGTTCGTGCTCATGAGGTGTCTCCTGTTCTCGCGATCCGCGCGATCAGCCGACCAGCGGCCCGTCGAGGGCTGAACGCAGCGACGCGATCTGCGTGATCGCGGCGCCGGCGTAGGCGCTGCGGAGCGCCTGCAGCTCCTCGCGCAGCGCGGTCATGTAGAGCTCGTTGCCGGCGATCTCGGCGAGCATCGCGGTTGCGCGCTCGCGCTCGAGCAGCACGAGCTGCTCGCGTAGACCTGCGGCCGAGGTGGTGGTCTGCTCGTTGGTGATGGGCATGGCGCCACGATCGCGCTGCGGGGCGGGCGCGGCATCGCGGGGCGCCCCTAGTCCTCACCCCAATCCCGCGCGCGGGCGCGCGCGGCGGTGTTGGGGTGTGCCTCGGGCCGCGCGGCTCGGTCAGCCGCAGGCCGTCGCTCAGGGCGGCGCGTCCGCCACCGGACCGAACGCCGCATGCGAACGCTGGCCGGTGTCGACCGGCCGCACCGTGACCTCGTCCTCGCCGCCATCCGCGGCGCATGTCCCGTTGCGGCCGGGCGGGTCGATCACGCCCAGGCCTTCGAGCATCGTGAAGAACGCGCGACCGTACGGCGTGTGGTCCACGCGCTTGCGGACCGCGTCCCAGTCGACCTGCTCGCGCAGCGCGCGAGCCATCTTCAGCAGCGCGGAGTAGTCGAGGTAGTGCTCGTTGAGGGTCTGCAGGCGCAGGGCGAACATGTCCTCCAGGCGCAGCACGTTCATCGCGACCGAGGTGACCGTCAGCTCCTCGCCACGGGCGATCTGCTCGTCGGTGACCTCGCCCTCGACCGTGCAGAAGATGATGTCGACGAGGACCTCGCCGTCCCACGCCTTCAGCAGCCATTCCTCCGGCGGGCGCTCGGGCCTCATCCCGGCTTCGACGAGCAGCGCGAGGACGCGCTCGGCGTCGACCGGGCGGACCATGAGGTCGAGGTCGTTGGTGACCTCTGGCCCGCCGCGCGCCCACGCGGCGAGGCTGCCGCCGACCTGGAACGGGATCCCAGCGTCGCGCAGCAGCGCCACGACCTTGCGCAGCGTCGCGAGGATCGGCCCGAAGCGCTGTTCGTCGTGCTGCATGGCCCGGTTGTTACCCGCCGCGGGTGACGGGGAAAGCACCCCGCAGGATGACGCTCGTCGAGCAGCCGCAGCGCGCAGCACGGATCGCCGCCGTCGGCGACCTGCACTGCCGCGAGGCGCAGCGCGAGGAGATCGCGGCGGCGTTTGCGGCGATCGAGCGCGACGTCGACGTGATCCTGCTCGCCGGCGACCTGACGACGCACGGCGAGCCCGAGCAGGCGCTGATCCTGGCGGACGCCTGCCGGCCGCTCGACACGCCGGTCCTGGCCGTGCTGGGCAACCACGACTGGCACGTCAACCGCGCGGCCGAGGTCGTCGAGGCGCTCGAGGACGCCGGGATCGTGGTGCTCGAGCGCAACCATGCGATCCTCGAGGTCGCCGATATCGAGCTCGGCGTGGTCGGGCTGAAGGGGTTCGTCGGCGGCTTCGACGGCCACCGCATCCCGGACTTCGGCGAGCCGCTGCTGCGCACCGTCTACGCCGAGATGTCCGCCGACGTCGAGGCGCTGGACGCCGGTCTGCGGGCCATCGCAGCGTCTCCCCTGCGGATCGTGCTGCTGCACTATGCCCCGGTCGCGGCGACGCTCGAGGGCGAGCCGCGCGAGATCTGGGCGTTCCTGGGCAGCGAGCGGCTGGCCACGCCGATCGCCGAGCACCGCCCGCACGTCGTGCTCCACGGGCACGCCCACGCGGGAAGCTTCAAGGGGGCGGTCGACGGTGTCCCGATCTACAACGTGTCCGCGCCGGTCATCGGCCGCGACTTCTGCGTGTTCGAGCTCAGCGGCGCGGGTGCGACCACCGCCGCGGTGCACTGAAGGCGGCGGTCACCCGTCGCCGCCGGGCGCTGTGGCGACGTGCTCGATCTTGCCGTGGCCGTTGCTCGTGATGATGTGCTCGTAGGGCGGGAGATCCGGGTCGGCGGGCGCGTTGAGGCGCCGCTCGAGCTCGCCCATGACGATCCCGAAGACGAGGTGGCGCCACGTCGCCTGCGCGAAGGCGCGCCCGCTCGCCGACAGGCGCGGCATCTCGTCGCGCGCGGGGTGCACGCGGTCGACCGCGATCGTCAGCGGCCACGTGGCGAGGTGCTCGGCGAGCGCGACGATCGGACCGCGGCTCCAGGAGGGCAGCGGCAGGCGTGCCGCGACGTTCGAGTACACCGCCCCCATCAGCGCGCCGTTGCCGAGATGCACGGCCGCGCCGACGACCGGCCAGGCGCGCCCGCGCGTGAACGCCTTGCCGAGCAGCTCGCTGTCGTCGTAGTCCACGCCGAAGACCGGCTTGTCGAGCGGCTGCTGCGCGAGCCAGACGCCGGCGGCGACCGCGCCGGCGAAGGCCCCCCGAACGGTCTTGGCGCGATCGATCACCATGGCGCTGTCCGAGACTGTAACGCGCGTCACGAAGGCGGGTATGCCAGGTCATGGACCGCAGCCAGCTCCTGGCGCGCGCCCAAGGGCGCGGCGTCAACTTCCTGCTGTACTGGCTGGCGCGCGCGGTCCTGCAGCCGTTCTTCCTCGTCTACTTCCGCATGAAGCGGATCGGGATGGAGCACATCCCGAAGGAGGGGCCGCTGATCATCGCCTCCAACCACCGCTCCTTCATGGATCCGTGGGTGATCGGCATGATGCTGCGTCGGCCGGTCTACTACGTCGCCAAGACCGAGCTGTTCCACAGCCGCCTCGTGGCGTGGCTTCTCAGCTCGCTCGGCGCGTTTCCGGTCGACCGCGGCCATGGCGATCGCGACGCGATGGACGCAGCGCGCAAGATCCTCGAGCGCGGCGACGCCGTGGTGATCTTCCCGGAGGGCACGCGCACCCGACCAGGTCCGCTGGGCCCGCCCAAGCGCGGGGTCGGGCGCCTCGCGCTCGAGACGGGGGCGCCCGTCGTCCCGGTCGCGCTGATCGGCACCGAGGCCGTCCGCCGCGGGTGGCGCATCCGCCCGCACAAGGTCCGCATCCGCGCCGGCCGGCCGCTGCGCTTCCCGCAGGTCGGCGAGCCGTCGCCGGCGCTGGCGCGCGCCGTCACCGACCGCATCTGGCCGTGCATCGAGCTGCAGTGGGAGTGGCTCGGCGGGACGCCGGCCCTGCGGCGCGCCGCGATCGTCGGCGCCGGCTCCTGGGGCACCGGCCTGGCCGTCGCGTTCGCGCGCGCGGGGCTCGAGGTGGAGCTCGGCTGCCGCACCGAGCAGCAGGCGGCACGCCTGGAGCGCGCGCGCGTCAACGAGCACTACCTCCCCGGCGTGTCGCTGCCCGACGCCGTGCGCGTGACGTCGGCCAGCCGCCTGGCGCTGGACCGGGCAGACGTCGTCTGCTTCGCGGTCCCGGCGGCTGCGCTGCCCGCCGCCGTCGGCGCGCACGCCGACGCCGTGCCGGCCGGAGCCGGCGTGCTCGTGCTCTGCAAGGGCCTCGTCGCGCCGAACGGGATGCTGCCCAGCGCCTACGCGCGCGAGCGCGTAAACGCGCGCGCGCTGGCCTGCATCGGCGGCCCCAGCCACGCCGCCGACGCGCTCGACAGCGGCGCCGCGCTCGTCATCGGCTGCGAGGACCCGATCTACGCCGAGCAGGTGGCGCGGCTGTTCAGGGACGCCGGCTTCGACACGACGACCACGTGCGACGTGGCCGGCGTGGAACTCGCCGGCACAGCCAAGAACGCCGCCGCCCTGGCCGCCGCCGCGGCCGGCCACGGCGGCCCGAACGCGGCGGGCGCCGCCGCCGGCAAGGTCTTCGCCGAGGTCGACGCGTTCGCCCGCCGGCGCGGCGGGCAGCGCGAGACGTTCGCCGGGCTGGCCGGCGCGGGCGACCTCGTCGCGACGGTGGTCGCCGAGGGCAGCCGCAACCGTCGTGCAGGAGAGCTGTTGGGACAGGGTATGTCGGCACAGAGCATCGGCGACCGCCTGGGGCAGTCGAGCGAGGCGATGGAGGGCGTGGGCCTGCTGGCGCAGACGCTGCATCGCGAGGGCGTGCCGTCGCCGACGCTCGACAGCCTCGCGGACCTCGTGGACGGGCGCATCGACGCCGAGACGTTCTGCGCCGCCGTGACCGGCACCGGCGGGCGCTTCAGGCGCTCGGGCTCCGGTTCGGAGCCGCTCGCGACGGCCGCCGCCGCGGGCACCGATCGGAGTCCAGGCCAGGGGTAGGCTCCATGCACCGTGGAACATCCCGACAAGGCGCGCCTCGACGCCGCGTTCTCCGAGCTGTACCGGGCGCACCTGCGCGACGTCTACAGCTACACGTACTACCGGGTCGGCAACCACCACGACGCCGAGGACCTCACGGAGCAGACCTTCCTGCAGGCCTATCGCCACTTCGAGCGCGCGCAGGCGGAGTCCGACGGCCGGCCGCTGCGGCCCTGGCTGATCCGCATCGCGCACAACCTCGCCGCCAACCTGTACCGCGACCGCTCGCGCCGGCCGCAGACGCCGATCGACGACACGACGATCCTCAGCGCGCTGCACACGACGGAGGACCTCGTGGAGGGGCGCGATGAGCTCGCGCGCATCATCGCGGGCATCCAGGAACTGCCCGACGAGCGCCGCGATGCGATCATCATGCGCTTCGCCCTCGGCATGGACAACCGTGAGATCGCACGCGCGATGGGCAAGACCGACGGCGCGACGAAGGTCCTGTTGCACCGTGCCATCAAGCAGCTCAAGGGGATCGTGACGGCGTGAGCGGCGAGATGGCGCACGTCGACATCGAGCAGATGCTGCGCCGCGCGCTGGCGCCGGTCGACCCGCCCGAACGGCTCAAGACGCGCGTCGAGGCGACGCTGCAGGAGCTCACGGACGCCGCCGTCGACGAGCTCGAGAGCTGGGAGCTGTCGGCGATGCGCGACCCGCGCAACTGGGTGCGCCCGGTGGTGGCGACCGCCGTCGGGGCGTCGGCCGGGACGGCGCTGGTGATCCTCCGCGTGCGCCAGGAGCGCCGCAGGCGCGCGGCCCAGTCGCGCAACCCGCTCGACCTCGCGCAGCGCACGCTGAAGGCGGCGGCGGGCGAGGCGCGCAAGCTCGCTCGCCGCGATTGATCCGGCCGCCGCAGGGGGACGTATGCCTTGCACATGTCACGCCTGCGCAAACACGGTGATCCCAGCCCGACTGAGCTGCGCGACCTCGCCGACGAGGACCTCATGCAGCTCGTCCGCCGCGGCGAGGCCGAGGCATTCGAGGTCGTCTACGAGCGTCATTCGAGCGCCGCCTTCTCGCTGGCGTACCGGATGTGCGGCTCGCGTGCCGCCGCCGAGGACGTCGTCCAGGAGGCGTTTCTGTCGCTCTGGCGCAGCGGCGCGCGCTACGACCGGGCGCGCGGCTCGGTCCGCACGTGGGTGCTGGGCATCGTCCACAACCGCGCGATCGACGGGCTGCGGCGCTCCGTCGTCCACGACCGCCGCCGCGCCAGCGACGAGGGGATCGAGGAGCGCTTCGAGGCCCGCGAGCGCACGGAGGTCGAGGTCGCGCGGCTCGACGAGGCCGACGAGATCCGCCAGGCGCTGCTCAACCTGCCCGTCGAGCAGAGCCACGTCATCGAGCTCGCCTACTTCGGCGGCTTCACGCAGACCGAGATCGCCTCGATGCTCGAGACACCCATAGGTACCGTGAAGGGCAGGATGCGACTCGGGCTGGAGAAGATGCGCGCACAGCTCGGCGGCCTGCGCGAGGTGATGGCATGACGGCGCAGACCTGCCCGCGGCTCGACGACGCCGGCAGCTACCTGCTGCGGGCGATGCCCGACGGCGAGTGGGAGCACTACGCCGAGCATCTGACGTCATGCGGCGTCTGCTCGGCCAAGGTCGCCGAGCTCGGCGTCGTCTCAGACGCGCTGCTCAACGCCGTCCCGCAGCTCAACGCGCCGCCGGAGATCCGCGACCGGGTCATGTCGGTGGTGCGCGCCGAGTCCGAGCTGCTGCGCGCGGCCGGCGCCACCGCCGACCGCCCCGCCGAGCCTGCGCCGCGTCGCTTTCGTCTGCCGGACCTGCGGCCGTGGCCCGCCGCCGTGCTCGCGACGTCGCTGCTGGCCCTCGGCATCGGCGGCGGCGCGCTGCTCGTCGGCGGCGGCGACGGCGATCACGAGACCCGGACGATCGCCTGCGCCAGCGCGCCCGGCGGCGCGAGCTGCGAGATGCAGGTCGCCGGCGACAGCGCGAAGCTCGTCCTCGCGGGCCTGCAGGCGCCGCCCGAGGGGCGCATCTACCAGATCTGGGTGGACCGCGGCGAGGGACGGCCGCCCGAGCCGACCGAGGCGCTGTTCTCGGTTCGCAAGGGCCGGGCCACGGTCGAGGTGCCGGGGGACCTCACGGGTGTCAAGCAGGTGCTCGTGACCCACGAGCCGCTCGGCGGAAGCGAATCCCCGACGCGCCCGCCGGTCATCGCTGCGCAGATGGCCTAGCCGATCCGTCGCCGGGAGGACCGCAGAGCCGATGACCGCGTCCTCGCCCAGCAGCGTCGGATCGTGATGCGCTCGACGGCAGCGACACGACGGCCCCAGCTACGGCGTGCGGGCCGCCGAGCGGGCGGCCTGACGGACCAGGTGGTCGCGCTCGGCGAGGTTCGGCGCCCGCCGCGCCGCCTCGGCGTACGCCCGCCGGCGGCCGGCAGATCGCCGTCGGTCTCGCGCAGCCGCGCCGCGCCACCGAGTACGTGGGCGACGTCGTTGAGGGCGACGAGGTCGTGCACCAGGCGAGGATCTGCGGTGAACGCCTTCGCGTCGACGCGCTCGCCATGGTCCTCGAGCTCGCTGACGCGTGCCTGATGAAGGCGATCTGCGCCTCCACGTCCTCGGGGGCCCACTGGTCCATCGGGGGCGCGGGACGGTGCGGCTCGGCGCCCGCCGCGGTGCTTGAGCAGCAGGTACCTTCGGCATGGTGCTCTCCCGCTTTCGTGGACCGCGCCTGCCGTGGCCCCTTTCACCTGGTGAGCGGAGCCGGTTCGAGCCTCTCGACATGCAATCACGCATCTGGCGACGCGGCGGCACCATCGCGCCGGTGCGCGATGCGCGGCTGGTAGCGTCACTCGCCCGTGGAAGCCTCGACCGCAACGACCTGCTACCGCCACAC
>DATMJM010000665.1:0-6835 GCA_035553935.1 Solirubrobacteraceae bacterium | reverse complement strand
CGGCGCGCGGGCGCGCTGCTCGCGCCAGGCCAGCGCCGCCGGCAGGACCTCGCGCGCGAGGTCGAGGTGCTTGGCGATCGCCTCCTGCGCCTTGCGCCCGCGCGTCGCCAGCCGGTCGGCGACCGACAGCAGCGTGACGTCGGCCTCGACCGGCTCGCATGCGCGCAGGTAGCCGTACAGCGCGCGCCGCGAGAGCGGCGTCTCGTGCACGAGGAAGCCGAGCCGAAGGTGGTGGCGCGCGAGCGCGGCGACGTGCGCCTTGAGCTTCTCGCTCGCGCGCAGCCGGGTGAGGATCTCGCGCGCCTGCTCGGCGCCGGCGCGGTCGTGGCCGACGAACGTCGGCGAGCCGTCGTCCCGGCGGCCGCGGGTCGCCGGCTTGGCGACGTCGTGCAGGAGCGCGCCGAGGCGCAGCGCGAACGCGCGATCGACGTCATCGGCGAGCGGCTCGGCCAGCAGCGCGCCGATCGCGCCCGCGGACTCGGGACCGAAGACGGCGCCCGGATCGCGCTGCAGCGCGACCGTCTGCTCGAGCACCTCGATGGTGTGGCGATGGACGTCGGCGTGGTGATAGCGGTTCTGCTCGACGCCGCGCAGCGCGACGAGCTCGGGCAGGATCGCCTCCGTCAGGCCGAGTGCGTCCATCAGCGCCAGCGAGGCGACCACGCCGTCGCCTGCGATCACCCGCTTGAGCTCGGCAAACACGCGCTCCTGCGCGACGTGAGCGGCGCGCGGCGCGCTCGAGCGGCCCAATGCGAGCGTCTCCTCGTCCGCCTCGAGCCCGAGCTGCGCGACGAGCCGCACGAGCCGCACGACGCGCAGCGGGTCGTCGGCCAGCGCGCGCGGGCCGACCGCGCGCAGCCGGCCTGCCGCGAGGTCGGCCGCGCCGCCGTGCGGGTCGACGCGCTGCCCTCCGCCGAGCGGCTCGGCGATCGCGTTGACGGTGAAGTCGCGCAGCGCCAGGTCGGCTTCCAGCGAGCCGCCGCGCAGCGGGCTGAGATCGATCTGCCAGGCGCGGTCCGGCGCGATCACCCTCCAGGATCCGAACTCGTCGGAGAGCTCGAACGCCGGTCCGACGGCCGCCCGCGCCACGGCGCGCGCCGCGGCGCGCACGTCGCCGTCGACGACGACGTCGAGGTCGTCCGTCGGCCGTCCCAGCAGCTCGTCTCGCACCGCGCCGCCGACGAGCCACGCGGCGTCGCCGGCGAGCGCCGACACGGCGATGTCGCGCGCCTGCCTCACACCGGCTCGCCGTCGCGGTGGTACGCCCGCGGCACGCGCGGCAGCAGCCCGCAGGTCACCTCGTAGTTGATCGTCTGCAGCCGCTGCGCGACCTCCTCGGCGGTGATCCGCTCCTCGCCCTGCTCGCCGATCAGCACGGCGGCATCGCCGACCTGCGCCGCCGGCGGGCTGCCGACGTCGAGCGTGATGTTGTCCATGCTGACGGTGCCGACGAGCGGGCGCCGCGCGCCGCGCACGAGCACGTCGGCGTTGTTGGTCAGGCCGCGGCGCACGCCGTCGCCGTACCCGATCGGCAGCGTCGCCGTGTGCGTCGGCCGCTCGGCGACGAAGCGGCGCCCGTATCCGGCGCTCTCGCCCGGCGCCACCGCCTTCACGGCGCCGACGTAGGAGCGAAGCTCGAGCGCCGGCTCGAGCTCGCGCGCGGCCGCATCCTCGAGGAACGGGTCCAGGCCGTACAGCGCGACCCCCGCGCGGACCATGTCGAAGTGCGCCGCGCGGTCGCGCAGCGTCGCCGCGCTGTTGGCGGCATGCAGGATGAGCGCGGGATGCTCGGCCTTCAGCGGCAGCGCCCACGCCGCGAAGCGCTCGAGCTGCTGGGCGAAGAACGCGTCGCCGCGCTCGTCGGCCGTCGCGAAGTGCGTCATCGCGCCCGCGAGGTGGATGCCCGGCGTCGCCGCCGCCGCCTCGGCGACGCGCGTCGCCGCCAGCGGGTCGCGCGTGCCCAGGCGGCCCATGCCCGTGTCGAGCTTGACGTGCACCGACCCGCCGCCGAGCGCGGCGACGGCCGCGACGAATCCCTCGTCCCACGCCACGACGTCGGCGTCGGCGCCGAGCGCGACGCCGAGCTCCTGCGGCGACAGCGCGCCCATCACGAGGATCGGCGCGTGCACGCCCGCCGCGCGCAGCGCCGCCGCCTCGCCGGCCGCGACGACGGCGAGCCAGGTCGCGCCGCCGGCGAGCGCCGCGCGGGCCGCCGGTACCGCGCCGTGGCCGTAGCCGTCGGCCTTCACGACGGCGCACAGCGCGCCGTGCGGCTCGAGCTCGCGCCGCATCCGCCCGGCATTGCGCTCGATCGCCGCGACGTTGACGCGGGCGACCGCGCGAACCGCCACGTCCTGCTGGACCGCCATCGCGCCAGGCTACTCGCCGGGCTCGGCCGGCTCGCCCTGCACCGCGCGCGGCAGCGCCACGACGACGTCGCGGGCGATCACGCCGTCGGCGCCGTGCTCGTCGGCCGCGACCCGCCCGGCGGCGGCGTGGCGGCGCACGGCGGCGCACGCGGCGAGGAACGGGTCCAGGCCCTTGGCGAGGAGGGTGCCCACGACGCCGGCGAGCACGTCTCCCGTTCCCGCCGTCGCGAGCGCGGCCGCCGCGAGGCCGTTGATCGCCGCGCGACCGTCGGGCTGCGCGACGATCGTGTCGTCGCCCTTGAGCACGACGACGGCGTTCGCTCGCCGCGCGGCCTCGCGCGCGCTGTCCAGCCGGGCGGCGGCGACCTCCGCGCTCGACGTCTCCAGCAGTCGCGCGAGCTCGCCGGCATGCGGCGTCAGCACCGTCGGCGCGGCGCGCGCGGCCAGCGAGTCGAGCGCACCGGCGTGCGCGTTGAGGCCGTCGGCGTCCAGCAGCAGGGGCACGTCGGCCTGCGCGGCCACCGCGCGCGCGAACGCGAACGCGGCGAGGCTGCGGCCGGCGCCGGGGCCGAGCACGAGCGCCCCGGCGCGGCCGAGCACCTCGAGCGCCTCCTCCACACCGCGCGTCGAGTGCGCGCCGTCGGCGTCGGGCAGCCCGCGCGTCATGACCTCCAGCAGCTTCGTCTCGAAGATCGGCTCGAGCGACGACGGCACGAGCGCCGTCACGTAGCCGGCGCCGGCACGCATCGCGGCGTCGGCGGCGAGGCAGGGCGCGCCCGTCAGCCCGCGCGAGCCGCCCGCCACGACGACGTGGCCCGAGCTGAACTTCGTCGCGGCCGCGTCGCGGCCCGGCACGAGCTCGTGGACGCGCGGCGTGAGCAGCCCCGCGTCAGCGATCGCCGGGGCGCCGCGCGGGATCCCGATGTCGATGACGTGCAGCTCGCCCGTGTGCCGCTTGCCCGGCGCGATCCAGTGACCGGGCTTCGCGGTGGCGAACGTCACGGTCGTGTCGGCAGCGACGGCGACGCCCGCCGCCGCGCCGGTCGAGGCGGACACGCCGCTCGCGACGTCGGCGGCGACGACCGGCGCGTCGCGCGCGCAGATCGCCTCGATCGCGGCCTTCGCCGCTCCCCGCGGCGCGCCGTCGAAGCCGGTCCCGAGGATCGCGTCGACGATCACGGCCGCGCCGTCGAGCGCCTCCGGCGCAAACGGCTCGTGCGCACCGTCCAGCCGGGCCAGGTTCGCGGCTGCGTCGCCCCGGTGCTCGTCGGGCTCAGCGAGCAGGAGCACGCGGACGCTGCGTCCCAGCTCGCGCAGCAGCCGGGCCGCGACCAAGCCGTCGCCGCCGTTGTTGCCCCTGCCGCAGACGACCGCCACCGGCCCGCGCGGCCTGGCCCGATCGGTCAGCAGCGCGAGTCCCGCGCCGGCGCGCTCCATGAGATCCAGCGACGGGATCGCGCGCTCCTCGATCGCCCAGCGGTCGATCGCGCGCATCTGCACGGCGCCGTACAGCGGGTCGAGCCAGTCCGGAAGCTGCGGCGCGGTCACCGGACGAGCGCCACGGCGCCGGCGGTCGCCTTGGAGTGGGTCAGCGACACGTCGACCTCCACGCCGAGCGCTGCCAGCGGCCCGTGCAGCGCCACGCGCGTCTGCGCGCCCTCGCCGACGACCTCGATGTCGTGGTGGCTCCAGACCTCCAGGCGCAGCGCCTTGGCGACCGCCTCCTTCGCGCAGAAGCGCGCCGCGAGATGCTGGCCGGGCCGAGCATGGCGGGCCGCATACGCCCGCTCGCCGTCGGTGAACAGCCGCCGCGCGAGCCCCGGCCGGCGCTCGAGCGCCTGCTCCATCCGCTCGATCTCCAGCAGGTCGATCCCGACGGACATGGCCGGGATCGTAGTCTCGCGGCCCCTATTCGACGGTGACGGTCTTCGCGAGGTTGCGCGGCTTGTCGACGTTCAGGCCGCGCTTGCGGGCGATGTGGTAGGCGAACAGCTGCAGCGGGATCACCGCGAGCAGGGCCTGCAGCATCCAGTCGGTCCGCGGAACGCAGAAGGCCTCCTCGGCGACCCGCTCGAGGCGATCGTCGCCGTCGGTGGTGATCGCGATGACGTGCGCCCCGCGCGAGCGGACCTCCTCGATGTTGGAGACCATCTTGTCGAGGATCGGCATGTCGGTCGCCACGCAGACGACGGGCGTCCTCTCGTCGAGCAGCGCGATCGGCCCGTGCTTCATCTCACCGCCCGCGTAGGCGTCGGTGGCGATGTAGGAGATCTCCTTGAGCTTCAGCGCGCCCTCGAGCGCGACCGCGCGCCCGACGTGACGGCCGAGATACAGAAAGAAGTTCGAGGGCGCGTGCCGCTCGGCGGTCTCGAGCAGGCGCTCATCGAGGCCGTCGATGAGCTCTGTGATCTGGTGGGGCAGGTGCTTGATCTCGGCCACCAGCGACGCGATCCGGGCCGGCTCCATCGCGCCGCGCAGCTCGGCGAGGCGCAGCGCGAGCAGGTACATCGTCGCGACCTGGCAGACGAAGGTCTTCGTCGCGGCGACGGAGACCTCCATCCCCGCCCGCGTGTAGAGCACGCCGTCGCACGCGCGGGTGGCCGACGAGCCGCGGACGTTCGTGCAGGCGACGACCTTCGCGCCGCGCTCGCGCGCGAGGCGCATCGCGGCGAGCGTGTCGGCGGTCTCACCGGACTGGGTGATGGCGATCACGAGCTCGCGCTCGGACACGATCGGGTTGCGGTAGATCCACTCCGACGCGATGTCCATGTCAACGGGTACGCGCGCCCACTCCTCGATCGCGTAGCGGGCGATCAGCCCGGCGTGGAAGGACGTGCCGGCGGCGATGATGAGCACGCGCTCGACGCCGTCCAGCAGCGCCTCGTCGAAATCCGGATCGGCGAGGTCGACGCCGGTCGTGCGCAGGGTCCGAGGGCGGATCGTCTCGGCGACCGCGTCCGCCTGGTCGTGGATCTCCTTGAGCATGAACGTCTCGTAGCCGCCCTTCTCGGCGGTCTCGGCGTCCCAGTCGACGTGCGTCACCTCGCGCTCCAGCGGCGTGCCGTCGGCGCTCATGAAGTCGACCCCGGGCGGGCGCAGCACGACGAGCTCGCCGTCGAGCACGTACTGCACGTCGCGCGTGTGCTCCAGGAAGCACGCGATGTCCGAGCCGACGAACTGCTCGCCGTCGCCGCAGCCCACGACGAGCGGGCACTCCTTGCGCGCCCCCACGAGCGTGTCGGGCTCGTCGGCGCTCATGACGACGAACGCGTAGTGGCCCTCGAGCTCGCCGTAGGCCGCGCGGACGGCCTCGACGAGGCTGCCGCGCGCCATGTGGTGGGCGACGAGGTGCGCGATGACCTCGGCGTCGGTCTCGGAGGTGAACGTCGCGCCCATGTCGACGAGCCGGCGCTTGAGGACCATGTAGTTCTCGACGATTCCATTGACGACGACGTGGACGCGGTCGCTGGTGTCGAAGTGCGGATGCGCGTTGGCGTCGGTCACGCGGCCGTGCGTCGCCCACCGGGTGTGGCCGATGCCGGTCACGGTCTGGCGCTCGGCCAGCGCGACGGCGGCTGCGCCACTGACCTCCGGCGTCGAGGCCGCCGCGTCGTTCACCGCGCGGCGCAGGCGGCTGAGGTCGCCGACGGCGCGCACGGAGGCGATCGCCCCGTCGCGCAGGACCGAGACTCCGGCGGAGTCGTAGCCGCGGTACTCGACCTTCTCCAGCCCGGCCAGGAGGATCTCCTGCACGGGGCGCTGCCCGACGTAGCCGACGATGCCACACATGACGAAGAGGTTAGGCGAAGGTCGCCGTGACCCACCCGCGTGCCGCTACGCCCGCGCCCCCGCCGCCTCGGACTCGACGATCGCGACGAGCCGCGCGCAGACTGCCGCGGTCTCCTCGGCGGTGGGCGCCTCGACCATCACGCGGACGAGCTGCTCGGTCCCCGACGGCCGCACGAGCACGCGCCCGCGGCCGGCGAGCGCCGCCGACTCGGACGCCGTCGCCGCCGTCAGCGCCTGCGATGCCATCGCCGCGTCACGGTCCGCGACGTGGACGTTGACGAGCTTCTGGGGCAGCTTGTGCATGGCGTCGCGCTCGGCGAGGTCGCGCCCGGCGAGCGCCTCGAGCGTCAGCAGTGCCGACGCGATCCCGTCGCCGGACGGCACGAAGCCCATGTCGATGATGTGGCCGGACTGCTCGCCGCCGAGTCCCCAGCCGCGCTCGCGCAGCTCCTCGAGCACGTAGCGGTCGCCGACGGCCGTCGCCGCGACCTCGACGCCGGCGCGCTGCATCGCCGTGTGGAAGCCGTAGTTCGTCATGACCGTGACCACGACGCCGCCGCCCGGCAGGCGGTCCTGCGCGCGCAGGTGCAGCACCGCGAGCGCGATGAGCTCGTCGCCGTCGACGAGCGTGCCATCGCGGTCGACGGCGAGCACGCGGTCGCCGTCGACCGCGATGG
>DATMJM010000664.1:0-2396 GCA_035553935.1 Solirubrobacteraceae bacterium | reverse complement strand
CTGTGGCTCGACGACCTGCGCCACTCGTACGTCGACCTGGCCGACGAGCGCCACCTCGAGTTCGACTACGCCCGCTGGATCGGCGACGTCATCGACGCAACCGTGCCGCGCCGCGCGGTGTTCATCGGCGGCGCGGGCTTCACGCTGCCGCGCTACCTCCTGGCGACGCAGCCGGCAGCGCGCGCCCTCGTCCTCGAGCTTGACGGTGAGCTGGTCGACTTCGCCCGCCAGCGGCTCGCCCTGCGGACGGGCGAGCGGCTCGCCGTGCGCGTCGGCGACGCTCGCATCACGCTGCGCGACGAGCGGACGGCGTCGGCCGACCTCGTCGTCGGCGACGCGTTCGGCGGGCGTGCCGTGCCGTGGCACCTCACCACCCGCGAGTTCCTGCACGACGTCCGGCGCGTGCTGCGCGACGGCGGCATCTACGCGATGAACGTCATCGATGGTGGCGAGCTGCGGTTCGCGCGCGCGATGGCGGCGACGGTGCGCGACGTCTTCGAGCACGTGACGCTCGTTGCGCGGCGGGGGCGGCCGGGCGGCAATCTCCTGCTGCTCGCAGCCGACAAGCCGGTCCCGCCGCGTGCGCTCCCCCGCGGGCGTGCAGCCACGCCGTATCGGGGCGCTGCGCTCGTGCGGCTCATCGACGGAGCGCCGGTCCTGCGAGACGACCACGCGCCCGCAGATCAGCTGCTGGCGCCGCGGCGCTGAGAGCGCCGCCGCAGGCGCGCGACGGCAGGCGCTCGGCGCCCGCGTCCAAATAAGCGACTGCTCAGCGATGGGGCCGGTCGGCGGGATCCGTCGGCTGCCGATCGGGCCGCAGCAGCGCGCCGGCGACGGCGGCGGCGACGCTGAGCCCGGCCAGGGCGACGATCAGAGCGAGCGGGCGCCCGACGAGCGCCGCCAGCAGGGCGGCGACAGCGAGCAGGGCCGAGACGAAGATCCAACCGGGCACGCCCTCCTTCTCCCCCGCCGGGGTCGCGCGCATCCACGAACCGAAGCGACGATCCGGCGCTCTGCGAAGTGGGCATGCCGGAATGCGTTTGGCTGGCTGTTGGTCCGGCAATACCGGGCCGTGAAGTCCCGCCTCTAGGGCATTGGGTTCGCCCGGCCGGGCTTCGAAGGGCGCAGAGACGGCGCGGGGTCCTACCGGGCACCGCACCGGCTCCGCGTCTCGCTGGCTTCGCCCGGCCGGCGCCGCGAGACACCCGCACTGGTAGGGGCGTCCGGCTGTGCGCGCCGGCTCAGAGCAGGTCGCCGATCCACCCCACGACGAGCATGAACCAGATGACGCCCGCGACGATGAGCGTCCCGAGCGGCAGCAGGCGCCGCCGCGCCGAGTCGGAATCGCCGGTCGGGCGCTCAGACGCGTCGCGACCGCGCGCCGTCCGGTACTGAAGCGCGATCCAGCCGGCGGTCAGCGGCAGGACGATCGCCGGGAGCGCCCACATCTCGCCGCCGCTCACCGCCGCGACCGCAATGCTCAGGAGGGACACGGCGCCGATGACCCACCACTCGAGCGCCTCGATCGCGGAACTCGACCCGCCGGCGGGCGTGGCGCGGCTCGACGGGGCCATCGCGGTTCGCTGCTCGACCGCGGAGCGCGCCTGGTCGTCATCGGGAGCCGCCGTCCGCTCATTGTGGCCGCTGGTGACGATCTCGGGCACGCCGCGGGCGTCGCGTGCGCCCGCGAAATCCTCGACGAGGTCGCTCAGCACGCGATCGGGATCTGCCACGCCCTCCTCCTCCAGACGCGCCGCGACCGTCGGATCGACATGCTCCGTCTGGGTCGTGAGCGCTATGGCGCCCGCTGCGACGGCGAGCGTTCCGACGGCGTGCAGCGCCGCCGCCACCACGACCGCCCAGTACTGACCGCTCACAAGCGCCACGATGCCGCCCAGGACGAGCGCGACGAGGAACGAGACGATGAGAAGCGGCCTGTTGGCCGTCAGCGTCGCCACGTATGGCGAACGCGTCGCGTGCGGCTCGTCGTTGCGTCTCGGCACGTCCTTCGGGACGACGACCTCGTCCGCACCGACGGCCTCCCGCAGCTCGTGCGTGAGCAGCTCGTTCGCCGTCGGGGACAGGCTGGGATCCTCGGAGCGCACCGGCCGCCGTGTGGTCTGCTGAGAGCGCTGATCGCGCATGGCGCCCGGGATACCCGCGAGACCGGCGCAAACAGTCGACGTCCTACATGGGCAGCTCGGGGCGGCCCGGCAGCGGATGCTCGGCCGGCGCATCACGCTGTTGCAGCAGCCGCGCGATGGCGGTGCGCGCATGGGCGAAGGCCGTCGGATCGCGGCTGATCCGGAAGCGCTGGTTGGCGGCGGTCAGGATCGCGTGCAGCTCGAACCCGAGCTGCGCGGCGTCGGCGCCGGCGTCCAGGCCTGTCTCATGGG
>DATMJM010000663.1:0-3015 GCA_035553935.1 Solirubrobacteraceae bacterium | reverse complement strand
GTAGACGACCGGGCGGCGCTGGCGGATGACGCCGTCGCGCGAGTGGATGAGCAGGTCGCCCGTGGACGTGATGGACAGCCTGCGCGCGCCGCGGAAGCCGACGGCGATCTTCGCGGGATCGGCGCCGGCGGCGACGATCAGGTCGTATTCGAGCTCCTTCTGGTTGCCGCGGTAGACGAGGTCGATCCCGCGGTAGACCTCGTGGTAGCGGATGCGCGCGTACGACGGCACGGCGGTGCGCCAGCCCTTGCGGTCCGCGCCCACGATGTAGTTGCTGACTCCGGGAAGCCGGGCGCCCGTTGTCGCGGTCGGGCTCGGGTTGCCGCCCACGAGGTGCATGCCGACGACGGCCGAGCGGCCCGCAGCGCGGACCGTCGAGGCCTTGCCGCCCGACAGGGCGAGGACGGCGCCCGCCGGGCTGATCGCCATCGTGTACCCCGGGCCGCGCGCGAGGAAGTCGACGGTGTCGGGCGCCTGGCCCTGGTTGGCCTCGAAGCGCAGCGGCAGGCGCGCGAACTGGCGGTCGAGACCGCTCGGCGACTGCGCGGAGGCGCGCGGACCGTCGCTCGAGAGGATGTCTGCGAGCGCAGGCGCACCGAGTACGACGCCGCTGGCGACCCCCGCGCTCGCCACGAATCCGATCGCCCATCGCGTCACTGCCCCGGCGGCCTGCATCAGGTGCTCTCCTCGCGGTCGACCGCACGCCAAGGAAGCAACGCGGCACGGCACAGTACATCCAGCGCGAGGCGAGGTCAATGCAAGCTGCACGTAGGTGCGCGCGGACCTGTCTGTCACACCGCGCAGCGGAACGCCTCGGGCAGCGACCCGTCCGCCTGGCGCAGCGTCAGGAAGCGCTCGATCACGAGCCGCTTGGCGTCGGCGAGCGCCACGTCCCCGGCGGCGACGAGGAAGTCCGGGCAGGAGCGCAGGTCGGCCCCGACCGGATGCCAGTGCGCGCCATCGGCGGTGATCGTCAGCTCGGGGACCATCACGCCGTCCGAGACCTCGATCGCCTCCGGCTTCCCCGCGCCGAAGCCGCGCGCGATGAGCGGCCGCACGGCAAAGGCGTCGCCCTCGATGCCGAGCTGCGCCAGCTGCGCGCGCAGCTCCTCGACCTCGCCGGCGTTGTCGGGCGTCTGCGTCATCGCGACGCGCAGCGGCAGGCCGAGGCCGGCGGCGACGCGCAGCCCGTCCATCGCCCGCGCCCACGAGCCGGCGCCGCGCCAGCGGTCGTGCGTCGCGGCGCGCGCACCGTCGACCGAGGACTGCAGCGTGAGGCCGGTCCGGCCGGCGAGCCGCTCGAGCTCGGCGCGGCGGCGGCCCGTGAACAGCATCGCGTTCGTCAGGACGACCGTCGGCAACCGCTCGCTCGCATACTCGACCATCTCGACGATCTGCGGGTGCACGAACGGCTCGCCGCCGGTGACGTAGATCTCGCCGAAGCCCTCGCGCACGGCCTCGTCGACGAGCGCGCGGAAGCGCTGCGCCGCCAGCTCGCGCGGCCGCGCCTGCGGTGAGCTCGCCACGACGCAGTAGTCGCAGGCTAGGTTGCAGTGAAAGTTCGAGTAGATCCACAGCCGCGGCGGAAACAGCGCCGAGCCGAACAGCGACACGACCGGGCGGCCGTCGCCGGCGAGCTCCGGCAGCGAATCGCGGTAGACATGAAACGCGCCGCGCGAGCGCTCGCGCGGGGGGACGATCTCCAGGCACGTCGTCCACCAGCCGGTCTCGATCGTCTCGACGAACGGCTCGGGCAGCCCGGCAGCACGCATCGAGGCCGCCTGCGCCCGCCAGTCGTAGGCCAGCGCGACGAGCTCGACGTTCTGCACGGCGCCGCCCGCGAGGTCGATCAGGGCGTACCAGACCTCGGTGCGCCCGTCGTTCGCCGGCCGTCCGATGGCGCCGACATTGACGATCCGCGTGCCGTCGACGGAGCGCTGCCAGGGGATCCCCGTGTGGCTGCACAGCAGCAGCTGCGCGCCGCTGGCCCGCACGCGGTGGACGAGCTCGGCGTCGTCGAGCGACTCCCACAGGAAGTCGTTGATCGCCAGCGGCGAGCCGTGGACCATGTGCACGTCGACGCCGCCGATCGGCACGCGCAGCTCGGCCGGCAGCTCCGCCATCCAGGCTGCGAACGCGGGCGACGTGCGGGCGCGGGTGTGGTCGTACATGAGCTGGGCGAGCGCGTCGTCGCGCGGATCGGCGTAGCCGCAGCCGCAATCCTCGTCGCCGCGGGCGATCGCGACGTCGTAGTTGCCGGCGATCGTCGTCACGTCGTGCTCGAGCAGCAGCGGCCAGACGGCGTCGCACTCGGCGCCGAAGCCGCCGAGATCGCCGAGGCAGTACAGCTCGTCGCAGCCGCGAGCGGCCGCGTCGTCCAGCAGCGCGCGCAGCGCGTACGGGTTGCCGTACACCCCGCCGAACACGGCGATCCTCGGCATGCCCTGAGTATCGTCCCTCGCGATGACGCGCATCGCCATCCTCGGAGCTGGACCGATCGGGCTCGAGGCGGCGCTCGCCGCGGCGGCGCGCGGCGACGACTTCACGGTCTTCGAGGCCGCCGCGGCCGTCGGCGGCCACGTTCGCAGCTGGGGCCACGTGCGCACGTTCACGCCGTGGTCGATGAACGTGTCGGCGCGCATGCGCGCCGCGCTGCCGTCGGCGCCGGACGGAGCCGCGCTGCCGACGGGCGAGCAGCTCGTCGCCGAGCTGCTCGAGCCGCTCGCCGCGCTGCCGGGGTTGCGCGGGCGCATCCGCTGCGCCACACGCGTGCTGGCCGTCGGCCGCGAGGGCCTGCTCAAGCACGAGGCCACCGGCGAGCCGCGCCGCGCCGCCGCGCCGCTGCGGCTGCTCGCGGCCGGCCCGGACGGGCGCGAGGAGATCGTGCACGCCGATGTCGTGATCGACGCGACGGGCACGTACGGCAATTCGAACCGGCTGGGTGACGGCGGCATCGACGCCGTCAACGAGCGCGCCTTCGAGGATCGCATCGAGCGCTTCGTGCCCGACTTCGAC
>DATMJM010000662.1:0-4390 GCA_035553935.1 Solirubrobacteraceae bacterium | reverse complement strand
CCTGCTCGTCGCCGGCGAGCCGCTCGGGGCGGCGTTCGTCGGCAGCGATGCGCTCGCCCTGCTGGGGGCGTCGGGGATCTCCAGCGGGTGAGCCGCGATCCTCGCGCCCGGCGCGCGAGGTGGCGCTGATACCGTCAGATCCATGACCGATCTGGCGCCTGACTACTTCACGAAGCCCGTGAGCGACGTTGATCCGGAGATAGCGCAGCTCCTACGAGACGAGGCCGGCCGGCAGGAGACGACGCTCGAGATGATCGCGTCGGAGAACTTCGTGCCGCAGGCGGTCATGGACTGCCAGGGCTCGACGCTGACCAACAAGTACGCCGAGGGCCTGCCGGGCAAGCGCTACTACGGCGGCTGTGAGTTCGTCGACGAGGTCGAGCGGCTCGCGATCCGGCGCGCGAAGGACGTCTTCGGGGCCGAGCACGTCAACGTCCAGCCCAACGGCGGCGCCACGGCCAACGCCGCCGCGATGATGGCGATGCTGGAGCCGGGCGACCGCATCCTGGGCATGCGGCTCGATCACGGCGGCCACCTCACGCACGGGATGAAGCTGAACTTCTCGGGCAAGCTGTATGACGTCGTCGCCTACGGCGTGAGCGCCAAGGACTCGCGCGTGGACATGGACGAGCTGCAGGAGCTCGCCGAGGAGACGCAGCCCAAGCTCCTGCTCGGCGGCTGGTCGGCTTATCCGCGCGAGCTCGACTGGGAGCGGATGCACGAGATCGCGCGCTCCGTCGGCGCCCTGTTCATGGTCGACATGGCGCACTTCGCCGGGCTCGTGGCGGCGGGCGAGCATCCGAGCCCCGTCCCCCATGCCGACGTCGTGACGACGACCGTCCACAAGACGCTCGGCGGCGCCCGCGGCGGCATGATCATGTGCACCGAGGAGTGGGCCAAGCGGATCAACAGCGCGGTCTTCCCGGGCCAGCAGGGCGGGCCGCTCATGCACGTCATCGCGGGCAAGGCCGTGTCGCTGAAGATCGCCGGCAGCGCGCTCTTCCGCGAGCGCCAGCGGCGCACGCGCGCCGGCGCCGAGGCCGTGGCCGAGGAGCTGATGTCGGCCGGCGTCAACGTCCTGACGGGCGGCACGGACGTGCACCTCGTGCTCGCCGACCTGCGCGACTCCGAGCTCGCGGGCCCCGACGCCGAGAACCGCCTCGACGAGATCGGGATCACCGTCAACCGCAACGCGGTCCCTGACGACCCGCGTCCGCCCATGGTTACGTCCGGGCTGCGGATCGGCACGTCGGCGCTGGCCACGCGCGGGCTGCAGGTCGAGGACTTCCGCGAGATCGGCAAGGTCATCGCGGAGGCTCTGACCGGGCCGTTCGAGGCGGCCGACGTGGCGGCGCTGGCGGAGCGCACGCGCGCGCTGGCCGAGAAGTACCCCCTCTATCCGCACCTGAGCTCGCCTGCCGCGGTCTGACGCGACGGGCCGCGGCACAGCGGCAGCCGCGCCCGTCAGGCCGGCGCGGCCGTCAGCGCGCCCAGGTTCAGGTTCGCGTGGATCGCCGCGACCGAGCGCGCCCTGTTCAGCGAGTAGAAGTGAAAGCCCGGAACGCCGAAGTCCAGCAGCGCCCGGCACTGCTCGGTGCAGTACTCGATCCCCATCTCGATCGCGGCCTCGTCGTCGTCCTCGACCTTGCTGAGCAGCTCGTCCAGGCGCGGCGGGATCTTCGCCCCGCACAGCCTCGTGAAGCGCCGGCACTGGGCGGAGGAGCGGATCGGCAGTATTCCCGGCACGATCGGCACCTCGATGCCGATCGCGCGGCAGTCCTCGACGTAGCGGTAGTAGTCCTCGTTGTCGAAGAACAGCTGCGTGATGATCACGTCGGCGCCCGCCTCGACCTTCGACTTGAGGTACGTCAGGTCCGCCTCGCGGCTGGTCGCGCGCGGGTGCACCTCGGGAAAACCCGCGACCGCGATCGAGAAGGTGCCAAACCAGCCGCTCTGGCCGCGCAGGATCGTGTTGACGAGCTCGCGCGCGTTCTGAAATCCGTCGGGATGCGGCGTCCAGGGCGCGCTCGGCCCGCCGGGCGGATCGCCCGCGAGCGCGATGACGTTGTGGATGTCGTTGCCCCAGAGGTCGCCGATCAGCTCGCGGACGGTGTGCCGGCTCTGGTTGACGATCGTCAGGTGGCACATCACCTCGAGCTTCTCGCGCCACTTCAAGCGCTTGACGATGTCGAACGTCCGGTCCTGCGTCGACCCGCCGGCGCCGTAGGTGACCGAGAAGAAGTCGGGGTTGAGCTTCTTGAGCTCGTCGACCTCGCAGAACAGGCGCTCCATCCCCTCGTCGCTCTTCGGCGGGAAGAGCTCGATCGAGAAGGTCAGCCCGTCGCGGGCGTAGATGTCCACCAGCTTCGTCACGGTCGTGCCCCTTGGCCGCGTTGCATTCGCGACAGCCTAGAGGGCGTGGCGCGTTCGCACGCAGCGGGGCCCGTGACGGCTGCACGCCGTTCGGGTAAAGGCGCGACCGATGAGCCACGACACGCGCGAGCGTGAGCGCGCAGACCGCGCGCCGACGAACGGCGGCCGGCGCCACGGCGAGCCCGAGCCGGACGGCCCCGGCGAGCTGCAGCGGCGCTCATGGCCCGGCGTCCTGCGGCGCACGTGGCGCGAGTTCCGCGAGGACAACCTGACCGACTGGGCCGCGGCGCTGACCTACTACGGCATCCTCTCGCTGTTTCCCGGCCTGCTCGTGCTCGTGTCGCTGCTCGGCGTCGTCGGCGCGTCCGCGACGCAGCCGCTGATCGACAACCTCGGGACCGTCGCGCCCGGCGAGGCGAAGGAGATCGCCACCAGCGCGCTGCAGGGCCTGCAGGAGAACCGCTCGGCCGGCGGCGTGCTGGCGCTCACCGGCGTCGCGGTCGCGCTGTGGTCGGCATCCAACTACGTCGGCGCGTTCATCCGAGCGTCCAACGCGATCTACGAGATCGGCGAGGGGCGGCCGTTCTGGAAGATCCGCCCGCTGCAGATCGGCGTCACGATCGTGATGGTGCTGCTGCTGGCGCTGTGTGCTCTGGCGGTGGTCGTGACCGGGCCGCTCGCGGAGACGGTCGGTGACGTGGTCGGGCTGGGCAGCACCGCCGTCGTGCTGTGGGACATCGCCAAGTGGCCGGTGATCGCGATCATCTTCATGGTGATGCTGGCGTTCCTCTACTACGCCTCCCCGAACGTCAGGCACCCGCGCTTTCGCTGGGTCAGCCCGGGCGCGGTGGTCGCCGTCGTCATCTGGCTCGTCGCCTCCGCGGCGTTCGCGTTGTACGTCGCGGGCTTCGGCTCCTACGACAAGACCTATGGCACCCTCGGCGGCGTCATCGTCTTCCTCACGTGGCTGTGGCTCTCGAACATCGCGGTCCTGCTCGGCGCCGAGCTCAACGCCGAGGTCGAGCGCGGCCGCCAGATCGAGCGGGGCATGGATCCCGTCACCGAGCCGTTCCTGGCGCCGCGCGACGCCAGGAGGCTCGAGGCGTAGCGGGCGCGCCGGAAGCGAACATTGGGGTGCATTGTGGGGCGCCTCCCCGATGTGGGGGTGCGGGAGTTGCCGCAGGCTGGCGTGCATCGACCCCAGCGCTCGAAAGGAGCACGATGCACCTCATCGACACCACGCCGCCGCTCACGATCCGGCCGGCCGGCAGCGACGACATCGCGCGCCTGCGCCGGCTCGCCGTCCTGGATTCGCAGCCCGAGCTGAGCGGCCCGGCGCTCATCGCCGCGATCGCAGACGAGCCCTGGGCCGCCGTCGAGGTCGCCTCGGGACGCACCGTGGCCGACCCGTTCCGCGCGAGCGCCGGCGTCGCCGGGCTCATCCGCGCGCACGCCGAGTCGCTGCGTCACGCCTGAGCGAGAGCCTCGTGACGCGCTCGATCAAGCAGTTCCCCGCCGGGACCCGGGGACTTCCGGGTGCCGGCTCCCCGGCTCTCGTGGAGCTGGCCGACGGGGACGTGTTCGACCTCGTGATCGCCCCGCTGGTCAAGCGGATCGGCGACGACGAGGTGCGGATGCTCGCCTACAACGGGTCGGTTCCCGGCCCGACGCTCAAGGTGCGCCAGGGCTCGCGCGTGACCGTCAACGCCACGAACCGCGGCGACACCGAGACGACGGTGCATTGGCACGGTCTGCGCCTCGACAGCCGCTACGACGGCACCCCCGTCGTCCAGCGGCCGATCGCCGTCGGCCAGAGCTTCGAGTACGCGCTGGAGTTCCCGGATCCGGGCATCTACTGGTACCACCCCCACATCCGGCAGGATTACGGCCAGGAGATGGGCCTGTACGGGAACATCCTGGTCGTTTCGGAGGATCCGGCGTACTGGCCGCCCGCCGACCGCGACATCCTGCTGACGCTCGACGACGTGTTGATCGAGGACGGCCGCGTTGCGCCCTT
>DATMJM010000661.1:0-2687 GCA_035553935.1 Solirubrobacteraceae bacterium | reverse complement strand
GCTCGGCGGCGACGGCGACATCGTGAGCGACCCGCTGCTGCTGACCGGCATCGCGCTGACCATCGTCGGCCTGGCGTTCAAGGCGTCCGTGGCGCCGTTTCATCAGTGGACGCCCGACGTCTACGAGGGCGCGCCGACGCCGGTCACGGCGTTCATGGCGGTCGCCACCAAGGCGGCCGCGTTCGGCGTCATGCTGCGCCTGTTCGACGTCGCGCTGATCGAGGCCGCGCTCGACTGGGCGCCGCCGCTCGCCGCACTGGCAGCGATCACGATCGTCGTCGGCAATGTCGGCGCGCTGGGCCAGTCGTCGCTGAAGCGGCTGCTCGCCTACTCGTCGGTCGCGCAGGCCGGCTACATGCTCGCCGGCGTCGTCGTCGTGTCGCGGCTGGGGCTGCAGGCGACGGTCTTCTACATCGCGGTCTATCTCGTGATGAACCTCGCCGCGTTCGCTGTCATCGTCGCCCGCGAGCGCGAGACGCCGCTCGGCGACGACATCGCGTCGCTCAACGGGATCGGTGCGACGCGGCCGCTGCTGGCCTGGCCGATGACGGTCGCGATGCTCGCGCTGGCCGGCTTCCCGGCGACCGCCGGCTTCATCGGGAAGTTCTATCTCATCGATGCCGCGGTCGAGGGCGACTACACGTGGCTTGCGGTCTTCATCGTCGTCGGCTCGATGATCTCGCTCGCCTACTACCTGAAGGTCGTCGCGGCGATCTGGATGACGCCCGCCGCGGCCGCGGAGGTCGCAGGCCCGCCCGGAGCCGCGCCGCTGCCGGGCGGCGAGCAGCCGGTGCTGGCGGGAGGCTCGGAAGAGGCGACGAGCCTGCGCGCGCAGGGCGAGGTCGTCGCCGTGGCGGTCGTGTTCGGGGCGCTGACGGTGATCCTCGGCGTGGTGCCGTCGCCGCTGTTCGACGTCGTGCGCGACGCGGGCGCGGCGCTCGGGTTGCTGTAGGCGCGTTCGGCGCCGGTGGTGACGTGGTCGCGAGCGAGAGCGCAGGCTCGTGGCGCATCGAGCTGCACAGGCTCCACACGCGTCAGCGACCGCCGGGTCGTGGCGCATATGCCGGCGATGACGCTGCGCCGCTCCGCCCGCCGCTCGCTCAGGCGCGGGACGCGCCTGCCGCCCGCCCACGAACCGCCCGTCCTGCCGCCCGCCTTCATCGCCGCGGCCCCCGGCGCGGGAGGGCGACAGGCGGTCAGCGGGTAGACAGCGGCGCATGAGCGACCATCACGACGACCGCGACGAAGGCAGGAACACCACCGGCCAGGGCTATCCGGAGGAGAGCCAGCCCGGCACCGGCATCGATGCGCACGACCATGCCGAGGACGACGTCACGCCGGACGAACACGCTCCGGAGACCAGCAAGCGCGAAGACGGCGATCCGGGGCAGGCGACGGGCAACCCGAAGGCCGCCGGCGGTTGAGACAAAGCCGCGGGCCGGCGAGCCGGCGGCTATTTGACACCATTTGACGTTACATGTTACGGTGGCGCGATGATCGCCGTCGACGCCGTCACCGTCCTCGCCGCCACCGTGTCGGACCCGGGTGCGGGAGGCGCATCGGCCGAAGACCTCGGGATCGCCGGCGCCATCGCCGGCTTCGCCATCATCGTGCTGCTCCTGGGCGGCCTCGGCCACCGCAACGGGCTGATCCCGACGCTCACGTGGTTCGAGGGCTTCTCCGAGCGCGTCTCCGGTCAGCCCGCGTGGGCCTCGCTGCCCTGCGGCCTGGCGATCATCTCGCTCATCTCAGCCGTGTTCGGCCTGTACTGGGACGTCTCGATGCACATCGACGACGGCCGCGACACGAGCGTCTGGGGCAACCCCGGCCACTTCTTCATCCTCGGCGGCCTGTACGGCATCTTCGCCTCCGGCTTCTTCGCCATCTGCCTCGGCCGCGAGGAGCGCGCCGACCGCCCCGGCCCGACCGCCATCCGCATCGCTAAGGACTGGTACGCCCCGCTCGGCGGCGTGCTCATGATGTTCACCGGGCTGTTCTCGCTCGTCGCCTTCCCGCTCGACGACTTCTGGCACCGGCTCTTCGGCCAGGACGTCACCCTCTGGGGTCCCACGCACCTCATGCTCATCGGCGGCGCCGTCATGACGCTGCTCGGGATCGCGGTCATCCAGGCCGAGGTCGTGCGGGCGATGAAGGCCGCCAACGTCATGCACCTCGAGAAGGCCTGGGTGCGCCACCTGCGCGTCGTCTGGCTGCCGGGCGGCCTGCTCGTGGGCATGTCCACGTTCCAGGGCGAGTACGACTTCGGCGTGCCGCAGTTCCAGCTCATCTTCCACCCGATGCTGCTCATGCTCGCCGCCGGCCTCGTGCTCGTCATGGCGCGCATCTGGCTCGGCCGCGGCGCGATGTTCGGCGCCGTCGCCTTCTTCATCATCATGCGCGGCGGCCTGGCGCTGCTCGTGCACGGCACGCTGGACCAGTCGCTGCCGCACTTCCCGCTGTACGTCGTCGAGGCGCTGTGCGTCGAGGCAGCAGCGCTGGCCATCGCCGTCAAGCAGCGCCCGTTCGCGTTCGGCGCGCTCGCCGGCGTGCTCGTCGGCACGGTCGGCCTTGCCGCCGAGTGGGGCTGGTCGCACGTCTGGATGCCGATCCCGTGGTCGCAGGAGATCCTGCCCGAGACGATCGCGCTCGGCCTCGCGATGGCCGTCGCAGCCGCGCTGCTCGGCGCC
>DATMJM010000660.1:0-5128 GCA_035553935.1 Solirubrobacteraceae bacterium | reverse complement strand
CGTCGCGTTGAGTGACGTCCTCTCGATCCCGTGCTCGATCCACGCTGTCGACGAGCCGCGCATCAACCGGGTGCTCGACTCCTCCCGCTTTCGGGAACGGACCCGGATCACCGTCCCGAGCTGGGGCGAGATGCTGAACCGCTATAGAAAGGAACCGCATGTCCAAACCGCTTGACGACGCCGTCGTCCTCATCACGGGGGGCACCGGTTCGCTCGGGCAGACGCTCGTGCGCAGGCTGCTTCAGGGACAGATGGGAACGCCGGCGCGCATCGTCGTCTTCTCTCGCTGCGAGGCCAAGCAATACGCGATGAAGACCAGCTGGAAGCACGCCTACGGCGCCACGGACGACATCTACTACCACAACTTCGACGAGCTCATCCAGTTCCGGATCGGCGACGTCAGGGACCCGGTCGCGATCGATCACGCGGTGGAGAACGCCGACGTGGTCTTCCACGCTGCCGCCATGAAGCAGGTGCCTACCTGCGAGTACTTCCCGGTCGAGGCGGCGGCGACGAACGTGACGGGCGCCGCCAACATCGTGCGCGCCGCACGACGCTCGGGGCGGACCCGCCTCGTCGTCGGCATCTCGACCGACAAGGCATGCAAGCCCATCAACGTGATGGGGATGACCAAGGCGATCCAGGAGCGGGTGATAGTGGAGGGCAACCTCGAGCAGGATCACTGCCGCATGGTCGCCGTGCGGTACGGCAACGTGCTCTCGTCGCGCGGATCTGTGATCCCGCTCTTCCGGGAGCAGATCGCACATGGCGGGCCGGTTACGGTCACGCTTCCGGAGATGACACGGTTTCTCCTCAGCCTCGACTCGGCGGTGGACACCGTCTTCGCGGCCGTGGAACACGCAGAGCGCGGGGACATCTTCGTTCCGCAGGTGCCGTCCGCTCGCATCACGGACGTTGCCGAGATGATGATCGGCGGGCGCGACATCGAGACCGTGTTCACCGGCATTCGCCCGGGTGAGAAGATCCACGAGATCCTCGTGTCCCAGGAGGAGTCCTTTCGCACGACCGAGCGCGCCGGGCACTACGTCATCCAGCCACAGCTGCCCGAGCTGCAGTCCACCGACAGCCCGCGACCGCTGACCGACGAGTACTCGTCGGCGGACGGTGTCGTCGTGGGAGCGGACCTGGCCGCTCTAATCGCGCAATCCGCGTTCGTCGATCCTGCGATGAGTGGCGCCATGGCGGACGCGCTGTCCGCACCGAACGCGACGTGAAGCTCCTCACGGTCGTCGGAACACGACCGGAGCTCATCCGCCTGTCGCTCGTACTGCCCGCCCTGGAGAGGGCGGGCGTCGAGAGCCTGCTCTTGCACACCGGTCAGAACTTCGACGAGCGCCTCTCGGAGATCTTCTTCGGAGAGCTGGATCTACCCGCGCCCGACGCACACCTCGGCATCCGGGTCACCAGCGTGGGCCGCCAGATCGGCGAGATCCTCGCCGGCGTGGAGGCCTTCATGGCCGCGCAGAAGCCTGACGCGCTGCTCGTGCTTGGCGACACCAACAGCGGCCTGTCGGCGATCGTGGCGGCGCGCCACGGCATCCCGATCTTCCACATGGAGGCCGGCAACCGCTGCTTCGACTGGAGCGTGCCCGAGGAGAAGAACCGCAAGATCATCGACCACGTCAGCACCTTCCTGCTGCCCTACACGGCACGGTCGCGCGAGTACCTGCTCGCCGAGGGGCTCTCGCCGCAGCGGACGTTCGTGTCGGGCAATCCGATCACCGACGTCCTAGAACACAACCGTTCCCGGTGGCAGTCGTCCGACGTGCTCGATCGCCTCAGGCTGAAGCCGCGGTCGTACTTCCTCGTCACCGCTCACCGTCAGGAGTGCGTCGACGTGCCCGAGAGGCTCGAGGTCATCTGCCGGGGCCTCGAGCTCATCGCCTCCGAGTTCGCCCTTCCGGTGATCGTCAGCCTCCACCCGCGCACACATCAACGACTGGAGGAAGCCGGTCGCACGCTGCACCCGACGGTCCAGCTGCACGAGCCCTTCGGCTTCGCCGACTTCGTGTCGCTGGAGGCGAATGCATTGTGCGTCATCACCGACAGCGGCACGGTCCAGGAGGAGTGCAGCCTGCTCAAGGTGCCGGCAGTCACGTGCCGGGAGACCACCGAGCGACCGGAGACGGTCGAGTGCGGATCCAACGTCCTCTGCGGCGTCACCGATCCGGTCCGCATGCTCGAATGCGTACGCGCGATGACCTCGGGGTGGACCGGCTGGCGTTCGCCCTACGAGGGGACTGAGCACCAGGGCGTCGCCGAACGCGTCGCGCGTTATGTCGTGAGCATGGGAACCGATCAGCGCATCAGCACGTAGCCGGACGCCGCCCCGCACGAGCGAGGCAGGAAGATGCAGGCGGGCCCGCCCGATTATCGCCGGGCGGTGCCGCCCGCGACTTCCTCCAGCAGTTCCTCGAAGCGCGCCACGACTGTCGCGCGGCTGTATCCGTGCTCGAGAGCCGCACGGCCACGGGCGCCCATCGCATCGAGATCGGAGCCGCACAGATCGAGGATGGCCCCGGCGAGGGCGCCCGGGTCCCCCGGGGGGACGTGCGTGCCGCAGTCGAACTCCGTGGCGATCAGGTGCGGCTCTGCGCCGCTGTCAACCGCGGCGACGTACGGGCGCCCGGCCGCCATGATCCCGTAGGTCTTGCTGGGCGCGGCGCATCCGCTCAGCCCCGGAAGCAGCGAGACGACGTGCAGGTCGGCGGCTTCCATCAGCCGTTGCGCCTCAACCTTCGGGCGATGATCCAGGAACGACACGTTGCTCAACCCGTTGCGCTGCACCGCATCGATCAACGGGCCCTTGCCTGCACCGTCACCCAGGAACACGAAGGCGATGTCGGGGTGGCCGCGCAGGCGCTCCGCCGCGCCGACTATCGTGCCGGCGTCCTGGGCCAGACCGAGATTTCCGGCGTGCATGACGACCATGCGGCCCTCCCAGCCCATCTGCGACCGTATGCGCGCGGCGCCTGCCGGGTCCCGCGGCTGCGCGGTCGCCCATGTCGGCACGACCTCCACCCGCGGTCGGGCGACGCCGCGTGCCACCAGCCGCTCCCCCATGTCGCGGCTGACGGCGCACACGAGCCGTGCACGAGACCAGACGAAGCGGTTCAGGAGACCCCAGACCGCGGTGACCGCTCCGGGCCGCAGCGTCCCGAGCGCGAGCGCGATGTCCGGATAGAGGTCGTGACACACGTGGACCAGGGGGCGGCGGTAGCGGATGCTGACGAGCGCGCCGACGAGGCCGACGAGGGGAGGGTCGGTCATCGTGACGACGACGTCCGGGCGGCGGACCACCATCGACCGCACCAGCGACCGGGCGAGATAGCTGACGTAGTTCGCGGCCCTTCCCCAGAGCGCGGAGCGGTCGAAGCTCGTCGAGCGCACTCGCACGACGCCGGGGCCGCGCGGCGTGTAGCTCGAGGCCTCCGGGCTGTAGCTGGGGCGGCCGGCCACGACAATCACCTCGTGGCGTGCCGCCAGATCCTCGGCCAGCTCTCCGAGCAGGTACGCCGTGTTCGACACGTCCGGCGGGAAGTACTGGTTGATGATCAGGATGCGCATGGTGTTGCGATCTCGCGGAGGACGGTGTGGAGGCGCTGCGCGCCGGACCGCCAGGTGTGGGGCCACTCCCACGACCCGAGCGCGGCGGGCGGGGCCGAGATGGCCTGCCGGGACGCGTCGCCGAGGGCATCGATGCTGGCCGGATCATAGAGATGGGCCGCGCCCTCGCAGACCTCGCGGTGAGCCGGGATGTCGCTTGCGGCGACCGCGCAGCCCAGGCTCAGCGCCTCGCACGCCGTGAGCCCGAAGGACTCCAGATGCGAGTGCACGACCACCGCGCGAGCTCCGCGGTACAGCGCCGCGAGCTGCCCGCGGTCGCGCACCGCTCCGAGCAGGAACAGCCGTCCGGGGGGAGCCGCCTGCCCGAGCTCTGCGCGTCGTGCGGGAACGCAGTCGCCGGCGATGACGAGTGGCGGCAGGTGCTTGTCGCAGGCCACTGCGGCGATCAGACGCCCCCAGTCCTTGTGAGGAAGGTCGTGGCCGACGGCAAGCACGTACTGCTCGACCGGCGCTGGCGAGGTAGCGTCCGGCTCGATGCGCGGGCACGCGTTCGGCACGACGCTGACAGGGGCCGTGCGCACTGCCGACATCGCGCTCGCCATCGTCTGCGACACGGCGACGACGTGCGTGGCGCGTCGGACCGACGCCCTGGCAAGCGGCCGCTGCAGGGCGGTCAGGCAGCGAAAGCGCCGCGACGGACGTGGCGATCCCGGCGCCGGAGAGGCGAAGTACCAGATATTCTGCGCGGTGAGCAGCTGCGGCCTGGGCGAGCAGAGCAGCGCGAAGTTCCCCGTCGACCAGACGACGTCGTAACGTCGCGATTCCCACGCGAGCACAACCTGCTCCCACAGCAGCCGCAGGAGCAGCGGCCGAGGTGCGTGCGCCACCACGCTGACGTTGCGCCGTTGGGCGAGGTCGTCGCCCACGTCGCCCGTGACGTGGACAGTCAGCTCCAGGCCGTCGATCGCCGCGAGCGCTCCGGCCTGCTCCACCAGGTACGTGGCGCCGCCTCCCAGGCGAGCGGCGACGCCGTTGACCAGCACGCGCAGCGGGGGTGCCGGCTCGGGTGTGCGCGCGCTTGTCACGGCCGCTGCCGTCACCCGCGCGGGCGGCGGCGCAGGGGGATCCGTGCCCAGCGCACCGACGGCGTGTCGAGGACCGCCAGGAGGCGCTCGGCCCGGTCTGCGTAGGAGTGGCGCTCCGGACGGAAGTCGACGCCCGGCAGGTCGCTGTGCGACATCGCGTCCGCGATCGCGGCAGCGAACGCCTGGGGCGTTGGCTCGACGTAGGTCGCGCGATCGTCCAGGATCTCCGGAACCTCCCCGACGCGGCTGGTGATCACCGGACGCCCGGCCTGAGCGTATGCGAACAGCTTGCTGGGGCAGCGCGCGCGGTTGAGCTCGCTGTCGCGGATCGGAAACAGCGAGACATGGGCGTGGACGAGGTGACGCTGCAGCTCGGCGTGCTCCATCCAACCGAGGAAGCGGACGTTGCCGAGCTGATGGTGCTCGGCGAAGGCCTCCCAGCGGGAGCGCTCGGG
>DATMJM010000659.1:0-10080 GCA_035553935.1 Solirubrobacteraceae bacterium | reverse complement strand
CCCGATGGCGATCGCGGCCCATTCTGCCCTCGCTGACACCCTGGGGCACGCGCGCGATCGAACGCTCGCGCTCGTCGCGCCCCTGCCCCCGGCCGAGCTCGCCCGCGTCCAGCACCCGCTCATGAGCCCGCTCGACTGGGATCTCGGGCACATCGCCGCGTACGAGGATCTCTGGATCGGCCACCGGCACGGCGGCGGCGACCTGATGCGCAGTGATCTGGCCCACCTCTACGACGCCTTCGAGACGCCGCGCGCCGTCCGCGGCGACATCGCGTTCCTGCGCGGGCAGGAGGTCTTCGACTACCTCGCGGCGGTCCGCGCGCGCACGCTGGAGGCGCTCGAGCATCACGGGCCCGGCGACGGCACGCTGTTCGAGATGGTCGTCCGCCACGAGGCACAGCACAACGAGACGATGCGCCAGACGCTCTTCCTCGCGTGCCTGCCCGGCGGCCATCCGACCGCGCCACCGCGCGACGCGGGCGTGGCCGAGGGCTGGATCGACGTGCCCGCCGGGCCGTTTGAGATGGGCGCGCCCGCCGGCGGCTTCGCGTTCGACAACGAGCGCCCACGCCACGTCGCCGACGCGGCGGCGTTCCGGATCGCTCGCCGCCCGGTCACGAACGCCTCGTGGGCGCACTTCTGCGAGGGCGGCGGCTACGAGCGGCGCGAGTGGTGGTCCGACGAGGGCTGGGCGTGGAAGGAGGAGTACGACATCACGCACCCCGAGGGCTGGACGGCCGGCGGGTGCCCGCGCGACGAAGAGCAGCGACCCGTCATGCACGTCTCCTGGTTCGAGGCCGACGCCTTCGCCCGAGCGCACGGGGCGCGCCTCCCCACCGAAGCGGAGTGGGAGAAGGCGGCGACCTGGGCCCAGGAGCCGATCGCCCAGATCGGTGAGATCTTCGAGTGGACGTCGACGTGCTTCGGCGGCTATCCCGGCTTCCTCGCGCACCCCTACCGCGAGTACTCCGAGGTGTTCTTCGGCGACCGCTATCGCGTCCTGCGCGGCTGGTCGTGGGCGACGGAGCCCCGCGTGCGCTCGCTGCACTTCCGCAACTGGGACCTCCCACGGCGCCGGCAGATCTTCGCCGGCGTCCGACTGGCGAAGGACGTGACGTGATGGAGCCGATCGCCGGGGACGCAGTCGAGGTGCGCTCCTACCTGGCCCGCAGCGATGAGCGCACGCTCGCCGACGACGTCCTCGACGGGCTCACGCGCCCGCTCAAGGAGCTGCCGCCCAAGCACCTCTACGACGCCCGCGGCTCGGAGCTGTTCGACGCTATCTGCGAGCTGCCCGAGTACTACCAGACGCGCACGGAGCGGCGGATCCTCGAGCAGCACGCCGACGAGATCGTCGAGCGCAGCGGCGCGGTGGAGCTCGTCGAGCTCGGCTCGGGATCGGCGACGAAGACGCGTGTGCTGCTCGACGCGATGGCCCGGGCCGGGACGCTGCGGCGCTACGTCCCCGTCGACGTCAGCGCGACGACCGTGCATGCCGTCGCGCAGCTGCTCTGCGAGCAGTACCCGGGGCTGTCCGTACACGGCGTCGTCGGCGACTTCGAGCGCCACCTCAAGCACCTCCCGGCGGCCGCCGGGCCGCGCCTCGTGCCGTTCCTCGGCGGCACGATCGGCAACTTCCCGCCCGGCAGCCGGCGGCGCTTCCTGCGCAAGCTCGCAAGGACACTGGGCCCCGACGGGCACCTGCTGCTCGGCACCGACCTCGTCAAGGACCCGCTCGTGATCGAGGCCGCCTACGACGACAGCGCGGGCGTCACGGCGCAGTTCAACCTCAACGTCCTGCACGTGCTCAACCGCGAGCTGGGCGCGAACTTCGACGTCGAGGCGTTCGAGCACGTCGCGTTCTTCGACCGCGAGCGCGAGTGGATCGAGATGCGCCTGCGCGCGACGCGGCCGCAGCACGTGCGCATCGACGCGCTCGACCTCGAGATCGACTTCGCCAACCGCGAGGAGATGCGCACGGAGATCAGCGCGAAGTTCACCCGGCAGCGCCTGCGCGCCGACCTCGCCGCCGCGGGCCTCGAGCTCGAGGAGATGCTCACCGACCCCGACGAGCTGTTCGCCGTCTCGCTGGCGCGGCGCGCGGCGTAGCGGCCGTCAGTCCGCCACGAGCTGCGCGGCCCAGCCGTCGAAGGCGCATGGGCCCTCGGCGGCGCCGGCGGCGATCATCCACTCCACCCAGTCGTCGAGCAGCGCCGGCGTGACCGCCGTGGGCTGCGTGGTCCCCATGACGAACCACGCCTCCTCGCCGTCCTCCTGGCGCGCGCGCACCTCGATGTCGTAGTCGGTCTCCTCGCGCAGGAACGCTGCGAGGTCGCGCGCCTCCGCGAGCCCGGGCGACGCGTAGATGAAGCCCAGCCGCAGCGGCGTCTGCTCGTCGACGCCGTGACCCTGCAGCTCCGCCCAGATCTCCCGGTTGCGGCGCAGCTGAAGCTCGTGGATCTGCTCGTACCACTCGGTCATGGCCGCCGAAGCGTAGATGGGCCTCGCGCGCCGTCCGGCGCGAATCGCGCCGGCAGGGCCGGCAGCGCATCCGGGAACCGCATGAGGACCGGCCCCGCGAGCGCGAGCACGAGCACGTAGGCGGCGGCGAGCGGCGCGAGCTGCGGCTCGAGCCCGGCGCCGACGCCGAGACCGGCGATCACGATCGAGAACTCGCCGCGCGGGACGAGCGTCAGGCCGGCCCGTGCACGGCCGCGCCGTCCGACGCCCGCGCGCGCCGCGCCGAGCCATCCCGTGGCGATCTTCGTTCCCGCCGTCGCCACCGCGAGCACCAGCGCCGGGGCCGCGACGTCCAGCAGCGCGCGCGTGTCGATCTGCAGCGCGAAGAACAGGAAGAACAGGGCCGCGTTGAAGTCGCGGATCGGAGCGAGCAGCGCGCGCGTGCGGTGCGCGACCTCGCCCGACAGCGCGATTCCCACGAGGAACGCCCCGACGCCCGCGGAGACCTGCAGCTTCTCGGCGATCCCGGCGACGATCAGCACGAGGCCGAGCGCCGTCAGGAGGACAGCCTCCTCGGAGCGGTGCTCCACGAGGCGCCCGACCACCGAGCCGTAGCGCAGGGCGAGCACGAGCACCACGGCGGCCGCAGACAGCGCTGCGGCCACCGATCCGAGCGCCGCGAGCAGGCCGCCGCCGACGAGCAGCGACGCGATCAGCGGCAGGTACAGCGTCATCGCGAGGTCCTCCAGCACGAGGACCGCGAGCACGGCGGGCGTCTCGCGGTTGCCGAGCCGTCCGAGGTCCCCGAGCGCCTTGGCGACGATGCCCGACGAGGACACCCAGGTCACGCCGCCGAGCAGCACTGCGGCGAGCGGCTCCCAGCCGAGCAGCAGGCCGAACGCGACGCCGGGCGGGAAGTTCAGCGCGGCGTCGGCGATCCCCACCGGCAGGAATCGGCGCAGGTTCTCGGCCAGCTCCTGCGCCGTGTACTCGAGGCCGAGCAGGAACAGCAGCAGGATGACTCCGAGGCTGGCGGCGAACTCGACGAAGTCGCCGCTGAGCTGCGGGATGTCGAGCGATCCGAGAACCAGGCCGATCAGCAGATACAGCCCGATCGGCGACAGCTCCAGGCGCGACGAGAGCCTGGCACCGAGCCCGAGCGCCAGGATGACGGCGCCCAGCTCGAGGTACGCGCGCGCCGTCTCGGAGCCAACCGCCGCCAGCACCGGCGTCAGCGGTCGCTGTCACCGGTCCCGATGGCGAGGACCTCCCGGAGCCGCACGAGATCGCGTTGCGCCAGGGGCAGCGTCCTCGCGGCATCCGGATCGGCGGCGTCGCAGATCAACAGCTCGCGCTCGCCCGAGTCGTGCACGACGATGCCGAGGCGGTTGCCCTGCTCGGTCGTGAAGTCGTACCGCACCCCCACGCCGGGCAGAGGGGTCTCCTCGATCTCGCCGAAGTCAGGCACGCTCAGACAGTTCCCGCCCGACCGCCCGACCAAGCCGGCCACCCGCAGCGGCGGCGCGGCCTCAGGCCCCGCGGATCTCGATGCGCCGGCGCTTGGCGTGCTCGGGCTTGGGGACCCGCACGGTGAGCACGCCCTCGTCGAGCGTGGCCTGCACGTCTTCGTCGTCGCTGACGCCCGGCAGGTTGACGCGGTAGTCGAAGTGGCCCACGCGGCGCGACCTGCGGCGCAGGATGCCGCCGCGCGCGCGCTCCTCGATGTCGCCGCTGATGCTCAGCTCTGCGCCGTGCAGCTCGAGGGTGATGTCCTTCTCCTTGACCCCCGGGAGCTCGGCTTCGACGATCCACGCGTCGTCGGCCTCCTCGACGTCGACGGCGGGCGCCCAGCCGAGCCCCGCGTCGCGCAGGCCGCCGTCCCACATCGTGTCCAGCACGCGGTCCAGGCGGTCGCGCAACGCTTCGAGCTCCCGCCACGGGTCCTGCCGCGCGGGCGGCGCCGTCGCCGGCCGCGTGCGCTCGTCGGCGTGGTCTCTGCGCAAGAGCGGAAGTGCCATCCCGATCAACTCCTTTCGCCGCCGGCGGGATCGACCGCTCGACGCGGTTGCCTGTCGACCTCGACGCGGTTGCCTGTCGATGTCGTCGTCGTCCCTTGCAATAGGCCGCGCGCCCCGGCCGGCAAGCCAACCGCGCGATCGCGCCAGACGTCAGCCGAGCAGCTCGCAGCCGTTGGCCTTCGCGACGGCGGCGACGTGCGCCCAGTCGGGCTCCTCGTCGGATGGCGGCGGCAGCGTGCGCGCCTGGGCGGGAACGCTCATCTCGCGGACGAGGTTCTCGAAGCCGCCCGGCGTCATGATGAAGAGCATCCGGCAGCCCTCGGGCCCGACCGAGTAACGGTGCGGGATGCCGCGTGGCCCGAACACGAAGTCGCCGGCATGCGCCTCGATGGTCTGGTCGCCGATCTCGATCGTCGCGTCGCCGTCGAGGATCCAGAAGCCCTCGTCCTCGCGGTAGTGGACGTGCAGGGGCCCGTCCATGTTCGGCGGCTCGGTGATCTCGAGGATGCTCAGCAGGCCGCCGGTCTGCTCGGCGCTCACCTTGATCTCAGCGAGGCTGCCGAGCCACCAGCGCGCGTCTCCTTCGCCGGCGCTTGTCGTGACGGGCTCGAGTGCCTGCGTGTCGTGCGTCATGGTTCCTCCAGTCGGATCGATGGTTCGACGTCGAGCAGCGAGATGGCCACGCGCCACGTGCGGTCGCGCTCGCGGCGCGCGACGTGGATCGCCGCAGCGGAGACGACGAGCGCTGTATCGCGCGGCTGAAGGACGCGGCGCGGGGCCGACACGTAGTGCGCGGCATGCTTCGCGGTCGTGCAGCAGGCATGCGTCCTCCAGCAGCACGTCGAGCTCCTCAGGCGTTCGTGGCGCGCTCGTCATGGCAGGCGACGCTACGCCGCGCGATTCGCGCCTCCCATGCCAGGAAGCTGGTATCCGCACAGCGGTCGTGCAGGCGTAGAGTCTGCGCATGAAGTCCTACGCCCGCGAACGCGGTCGTGACCGGATCGCCGCACTGCCGGCCCAGGGCCTGGACCTCGCGACCTTCTGGCGCGAGGCGGCGGATGTCATCCAGCCGCTGGTCCCGCACTTCATGGGCGCCTGCTGGTACACGCTGGACCCGGCCTCGCTGCTGATCACCAGCCACTTCAACGAGCACATGCCCAGGCTGCCGCCCGACGCGCTCGCGCACGAGTACTACGACGACGACGTCAACAAGCTGGCCGACGTCGTGCGCTCGCCCACCGGCGTCTCGACGCTGCACGAGGCGACCGGCGGCGACCCCAGCTCCAGCCCGCGCTGGCACGCGAACATCGAGCTCGGCGGCGACCAGGAGCTCATCCTGGGGTTGCGCGCCCACTCCGGAGCGGCTTGGGGCGCCGTCGGCCTGTACCGCGAGCCCGGCGAGCCGCTCTTCGACGCCGAGGAGATCGCCTTCCTGCGGGCGATCGCCCCGTCGCTCGGGGAGGGCGCCCGCCGTGCGCTGCTGCTCGGCGAGGCGACAGACCCCGACACACCGCAGGCGCCGGGCCTGATCGTGCTCTCCGCCTCGTGGGAGGTCGAGTCGGCGACGCCCGGCGTCGAGCGCTGGATCGGCGACCTGCCAGACGGCGACTGGGATGCGGGCCGGCTGCCGTCGGCGGTGCTCGCCGTCGCCGCCCAGGCGCTGCGCTCGGCCGAGGGACGCAACGATCCCGGCGAGGTCGCGCTCGCGCGCGTGCTCACGGATTCCGGCAGGTGGGTCGTGCTGCACGGCGCGACGCTCATGAGCGGTGGCGCCAAGCGGATCGCAGTGATCGTCGAACCGGCCCATCCGGCGCGCATCGCGCCGCTGCTCATGGCGGCCTACGAGCTGACCGAGCGCGAGCAGGACGTCACGCGCCTCGTGCTCCAGGGCGAGTCGACGGCCGTGATCGCCGACCGTCTGGTCGTGTCGCGCCACACCGTCCAGCAGCACCTCAAGAGCATCTTCGAGAAGACCGGCGTGCGCAGCCGGCGCGACCTCGTCGGCAAGGTCTTCTTCAACCATTACGAGCCGCGCGTGCGAGACAACGAGACGCGGGTGCCGCAGAGCAAGCCGCTGCGCGGCGGCCCGATGCCGCCGTGACCGCCGGAGGAATCCCGACACCGCGTGCGGTGCGCGGCACCGCCCGCAGCGGCTGACGACCGGCTGCGCTGGTCGCAGCCGTCGGACGACCGTTTTCAGCGGCCCGCGGCGCGGGTAACCGGGACCCATGTCCCTCGACGGCGACGAGGCCCACGCGGAGGCGCGCCACGGCGTGGTCCTGCGCTATCTCGCGATCCTCAAGGCGGGACGCGACTTCGGCCTCGCTCCCGAGGAGGTCGCCGCCGTCGCCGGCCCCTTCAGCGTCGACCAGCCGCGCTGCGACGAGCTCGCCGACGCGCTCGCCGAGCTCATTCTCGCGCGGGCGTAGAGGGCGGGATGTTCTGGTTGAGCGCGAACAGGTTCGCCGGGTCGTACCTGTCCTTGAGCGCGACGAGCCGCTCGTAGCGCTCCGCCCCGTAGCTCGAGCGCACGCGCTCGGTCCCCTGGTCGGAGGTGAAGTTCAGGTACACGCCCGGCGTCGTGTGCGGCTCGAGCTCCTCGGCGAGCCCGCGCGCCCATGCCACATGGGCCTCCTCGGCCTCCGGCGAGGGATCCATCCACATCGCGAGCGCGTGGTAGCACCATGCGGCGTCGCGACGGCCGAGCGCCGTCTCGTCGTCGCCCACGCGGCTGATCGCGCCGCCCATGGGCTCGAGCAGGATCTGCGTCAGCGGCCCGGGCAGGTCGCGGCCGCGCCGCATGAGCGTCTCGATCACCTCGTCGCCGAGCTCGTCGAGGAACTCCGCCTTCATGTAGGCGCGCGTGCCCTTCGGGCCGCTCTCGTCGAGCATGCTCTGCAGTGCGGTGTAGGGCATCGGGCCCACCAGATCTGCGACGGGCTGCGCCGCCTCGCGCAGCGGGGCGACCACCCGCTCGCCCTCCTCGTGATCGCCGGTCCAGCAGACCACGATGCCGACGACCGGCTTGCCGCGCGCCTCCTCCGGGACGAAGGGCGCCGGCGGAGCGCTGATGAATGCGACGACGGCGCCGAGATCGTCGGGCGCCCCCGGCATGAGGTCGCGCATGCAGCGCAGGATGGCGTCGGCGCGGTCGGGCGTCGCGAGCAGCATCCCGCCGTAGATGAGCGGCCCGACGCGGTGCAGCCCGAACTCGAACGACGTGACGATCCCGAAGTTGCCGCTCCCGCCGCGCAGCGCCCAGAAGAGGTCTGCGTTCTCCTCCGCGCTCGCCGTGACGACGCGACCGTCCGCGAGCACGACCTCGGCGGAGAGCAGGCTGTCGGCGGTCAGGCCGCACTTGCGCTCGAGCCAGCCGCTGCCGCTGCCGAGCGTCAGCCCCGCGATGCCGGTCGTCGAGAAGCGCCCGCCCGTGACGGCGAGGCCGTGCTCCTGGGTGGCGGCATCGAACTCCCCCCACGTCAGCCCCGCGCCCGCGCGGGCCGTGCGGAGATCCGGGTCGACGACGATCTCCTTCATCGGCGACAGGTCGATCACGATGCCCCCGTCGCAGGTCCCGTAGCCGGGAGCCGAATGGCCGCCGCCGCGTACGGCGACGGGCAGCCCGCTGTCGCGCGCGAAGCCGACGGCGGCGACGACGTCGCTCGTGCGGGCGCAGCGCGCGATCACCTCCGGCCGGCGGTCGATCATGCCGTTCCAGACCGAGCGCGCGTCGTCATACGCGGGGTCTCCCGGCCGGACGATCTCGCCGTCGAACGCGCCGGCGAGCTGGTCGAGGACTGCGGGCGCGAGCTTGTGCATGGGCATCGCCACTCCTTGCGATGGGGGTGTGCCGGCCGCTTCAGCGGCCTTGCGGTCGGTCTCACCCTCGTGATTGGCGCTCGTGCTGTCAAGGTCGTACCCTCGCGACCGTGCCTGACCGAACCCTCGCCGGCGTGCTCGAGACGGCGCTGTACCACGACACGGAGCAGCGCGCGGCCATGGAGCGCCTGTACGGCGAGCTGCTGGGACTGGTCGCGGTCTCGCGCTGGGACGACGGCGTCGCGTTCAGGGCGGGCGACGGCGTGCTGCTGATCTTCGACCGCGAGCGCCTCGGCGGCCGCGGCGGGCCGATCGCCGACCACGGGACGGACGGTCCCGGACATGCGTGCCTGCTCGCCCGCGGCGACGCCTACGAGCAGCTGCGCGCACGGCTCGCCGACGCCGGCGTGGAGATCGTCCACGACCAGCAGTGGCCGCGCGGCGGGCGCTCGTTCTACTTCAAGGACCCGGGCGGCAACCTGCTCGAGGTCGCCGACCGCGACATCTGGCCGGCCGCGGGAGACGCGGCGTGAGCGTCCCGCAGGCGCGGGTCGCGCTCGTGACCGGCGGCGCCTCGGGCATCGGCCGGGCCACGGTCGCGCGGCTGGCGGAGGCGAGGCTGCGCGTCGTGGTCAGCGACGTCGACACCGCCGGCGAGCAGGTCGCAGCCGCGGCCGGGGGCGCGCTGTTCGTGGAGCACGACGTCGCCGACGAGCAGGCGTGGGAGCGGACGATCGAGGCCGTGCTGCAGGCCCACGGGCGCCTCGACGTGCTCGTCAACAACGCGGGGATCTCGCTCGTCGCGTCGGTTTCGGAGACCAGCCTCGCGCAGTGGCGCCGGCTGATGGCGGTCAACGTCGACGGCGTGTTCCTCGGCACGAAGCACGCGGTGGGCGCGATCCGCCGGCACGGCGAGGGTGGCGCGATCGTCAACGTCTCGTCGGCCTCGGGACTTGTCGGCGCGCCGATGTCGAGCGCCTACTGCGCGAGCAAGGGCGCCGTCCGCCTGTTCACGAAGGCCGTCGCGCTCGAGTGCGCGGGCGACGGGATCCGCGTCAACTCCGTGCATCCGGGGGCGGTGCGAACGCCGATCTGGGCGAAGAACGGGATCGGCCGCGAGGACGAGGACGCGATCGCGGCCGCGTCGCCGCTGGGGCGCATGGCCGAGCCGGAGGAGGTGGCCGGCGCGATCGCCTACCTCGCCTCCGACGCGGCCCGCTTCATCACCGGTTCGGAGCTCGTCATCGACGGCGGCTACACCGCCGGCTGAGGCGGGCGCAGGAGGCGCCGCGCCTACGGCTCGCCGCCGCCGAACCGCGGCAGCACCAGCGAGCCGTCGTCGGCCAGCGTGAAGCCCGGATTGTGCGCGATCTCCCAGACGTGCCCGTCGGGGTCGGCGAAGGCGCCCGCGTAGCCACCGTAGAACGTCGTGGCGGGCGGCCTCGTCACGGTGGCGCCGGCGTCGCGCGCCGCGGCGACGATCTCGTCGACCTCCGCCTGCGAGCGGACGTTGTGGGCCAGGACGATGCCGCCGAAGCCGCCTGTCGGGCCCACCGCGGCGCCGCTGTCCCGCGCCAGCTTCTCGCGGTCCCAGAGCACGAGCGCGAGGGGGCCCGCCTGCACGAAGACGGTCTCCTGCACCTCCTGGCCGTGCCAGCCGAGCTGCGCGTAGAAGCGCTTCGCGCGCGCGAGATCGCGGACGCCGAGCGTGACGAGGCTGATGCGCGGCTCCACGGCGCTCGGCCGTCCCGCGGGTCAGCCGCCCGCCGGCCCGAGCTGCGGC
>DATMJM010000658.1:0-11577 GCA_035553935.1 Solirubrobacteraceae bacterium | reverse complement strand
GCAACGTCGTCTACGAGCGCTACGCCGACGACTTCACGGCGCTGTACGACAGCAAGCAGTAGCGCCCCCGCCGCGGGCCAGGCGCCGGCCCGCGGCGGGGGCGCTACTGCTTGCTGTCGTACAGCGCCGTGAAGTCGTCGGCGTAGCGCTCGTAGACGACGTTGCGCTTGACCTTCAGCGTCGGCGTGAGCTCCTCGTCCTCCTGCGACAGGTCGCGCTCGAGGATCGTGAACTTCTTGACCTGCTCGATGCGAGCGAACCTGCTGTTGGCCTCGTCGACGGCCGCCTGCAGCTCTGCACGGACCTTCGGGTCCTGTGCGAGCGCCGCGGGATCGCTCGACGACGAGCCGACGTGCTCGGCGAGCGCGCCCGCCTCGTCGGGGTCGAGCGTCAGCAGCGCCGTCAGGTAGGGGCGGCGATCGCCGTAGACGACGGCCTGGGAGATCCAGCGGCACAGCTTGAGCGCGTTCTCGATGTTCGACGGCGAGATGTTCTTGCCGCTCGAGGTGATGATGAGGTCCTTCTTGCGGCCGGTGATCGACAGGTAGCCGTCGGCGTCGAGCTCGCCGAGATCGCCGGAGTGCAGCCAGCCGTCGGCGCCGAGCGTCTCGCGCGTGGCCTCCTCGTTGTCGTAGTAGCCCTTGAAGACGTTCGGGCCGCGCATGAGGACCTCGCCGTCGTCGGCGATCTTGACCTCGCAGTTCGGTAGCGGCTTGCCCACGGTGCCGAAGCGATGCTCCTCGATCGTGTTGAGCGTCTCGACGGCGCAGGTCTCCGTCATGCCGTAGCCCTCCAGAACCCACACCCCCGCAGCATGGAAGAACTCGAGGATGTCGGTGTCGATCGGGGCGGCGCCGCTGAGGGCGAGCTTGACGCGCCCGCCGAAGAGGTCGCGGATCTTGTGCAGGACGAGCCTGTCGGCGACGGCGTGCTGCGCTTTGAGCACGATCCCCGGATGCCCGCCGCGATCCTCGCAGCGGCCGACCTCGCGCCCGACGCCGACCGCCCAGTGGAAGAGCTTGGCCTTCACGCCGCCCGCCTCGTCGGCCTTCGCGGTCGCCGCCGTATGGATCTTCTCGAAGATGCGCGGGACCGACGGCAGATACGTCGGCTTGATGATCTGCACGTCCTCGACGATCTTCTTCGGGTCGCGGCGCCAGTAGGCCATCTCGCCGCCCGCGTCGATCGCGAACAGCTGCACGATGCGCGTCAGGACGTGGGCGAGCGGCAGGAAGACGTACAGGACGTCGTCTGCGGGCGTCAGCTTCAGGCGCTCGTGGATGCCGTCGATGTCGGCGACGAGGTTGCCGTGCGTGAGCATGCAGCCCTTCGGCGGCCCGGTGGTGCCCGACGTGTAGACGATCGTCGCGACGTCGTCCGGCGTGATCGCCGAGACGCGCTCGTCGAGGTCGGAGTCGCTGATCTGCGCGCCCGCCGCCCGCAGCTCCTCGAGCGTCGTCGCGTCGCCGCCTTCGCCCTCGAAGCGCAGCACGTGGCGCAGCCTCGGTAGCGCGTCGCGGATCCCGGTGAGCTTGGCGAGCTGCTCGTCGTCCTCGCAGAAGAGCACGCTCGCGCCGGAATGGTCGAGCACGTACTCGCACTCCTCGGGCGAGTTGGTCTGGTAGACGGGGACGACGGCGGCGCCGGCGCACATCGCGGCGAAGTCGGCCAGCGTCCACTCGGCTCGCGTGTTGGAGAGGATCGCGACGCGTTCGCCGGGCGCGACGCCGAGCGCGATGAGCCCTTTGGCGAGCGCGCGCACGTCGGCCCCGAGCTCGCCGTACGACGTCCGACGCCACCCGCCGTCGTGCGGGTAGCGCATCGCCGTGCCGCCGAAGCGCGCGGCGGCGTCGAGAACGAGCGTCGCGAGGCTCCGGGCGGGCGCGGCGGACGTCGTCGCGGTGTCTGTCGGTGCTGCGGCATGGCTGCCGCTCTCGGTGCTCATGTGGCGGATGCTACGCGCCTCGACTCGGTCACAGGACCGAACGGGCCGCCGGCGGCGGCCCGTTCGCCTTCCCGCTCGGCGCCGCGTGGCGCGGCTAGCGTGCCGCGGCCTTCTTCTTCGCCGGCTTGTCGCCGCCCGCCGAGCGCGCGTACTTCTTGATGAACGCGTCGGTCGCCGCGTGCGCCTCGTCGTCGGGGCGCTGGTTCATCGGCGACTTCATGAGGTACGAGGACGGTCCGTCGAGCTGCCCGCTGAGCCCGTTGTTGAGCGCCAGCTTGCAGCAGCGCACGGCGTCGATGACGATGCCCGCGCTGTTGGGCGAGTCCCAGACCTCGAGCTTGAGCTCGGCCGTCAGCGGCACGTCGCCGAAGGAGTTGCCCTCCAGGCGGATGTGCGCCCACTTGCGATCGGTCAGCCACGGCACGTAGTCCGACGGGCCGACGTGGACGTCGTCGGCGGGCAGCTCGTGACCCATGATCGACGTCACCGCGTTGGTCTTGGAGATCTTCTTGGACTCCAGGCGCTCGCGCTCGAGCATGTTGTAGAAGTCCATGTTGCCGCCGACGTTGAGCTGTGACGTGCGCATGAGCTTCACGCCGCGATCGTGGAACAGCCGCGCCAGCGCGCGGTGCACGATCGTCGCGCCGACCTGCGACTTGATGTCGTCGCCGACGATCGGCAGCCCGGCCTTCTTGAAGCGCTTGTTCCAGTACTCCTCGCGGGCGATGAAGACGGGGATGCAGTTCACGAACCCGCAGCCGGCCTCGAGGACCTGCTCGACGTACCACTTCGTGGCCTGCTCGGAGCCGACCGGCAGGTAGGAAACGACGACGTCGGTGTGCGTGTCCTGGAGGATCTGCACGATGTCGGCCGTCTCGCCGGGTGCCTTGTCGATCTTCTGCTTGAGGTACTTGCCCAGGCCATCGTGGGTCATCCCGCGATGGACCTGTACACCGAGCTTCGCCGGGACCTCGGCGAACCGGATCGTGTTGTTCTGGCCGGCGTGGATCGCCTCGCCGAGGTCCTTGCCTACCTTCGCCGCGTCGATGTCGAAGGCGGCCGTGAACTCGATGTTGGAGACGTGGTAGCCGCCGAGGTCGACGTGCATGAGGCCGGGCACCCTCTGCGCGGGGTCCGCGTTGCGGTAGTACTCGACGCCCTGGACGAAGGCCGACGCGCAGTTGCCGACGCCGACGATCGCGACGCGCACCTCGTCTGGCTGGTAGCGCGCGGCGCCGTTGGTGGAGGCTGCGCCGTCGGCGTTGCCGTTGGTGGGGGTCATGTCAGATGGGTTTCCTTTTCGCTCAGCGTTCGCGGGGTCTAACACCCCGTGAGGGATGGCTCGTTACACGCCGGGCGCCGCGCTGAGCTGGCGCTTGACGTGCAGGATGCGCTGCACCACAGTGATGGTCGACAGCGCGGCGAGGACGTAAACGGCGGGCTCCAGCGCGCCCAGGTCGGCGAGCACCAGGCCGGCCGACAGGATGATGACGCGCACGAGGCGGTCGGCGATGCCGACCTTGCACTCCACGCCCAGCGCCTCCGCGCGGGCGCGGGTGTAGGACACCACGAGCGACGACATGACCGCGACGACCACCGCCGCGACCGCCAGCTCGTCGCCGCGCTGCGTGAACGTCGCGGCGACCGCCGTCAGGACGATGCCCTCCACGATGCGGTCCAGCGTCGAGTCCAGGAACGCCCCGAACGGCGTGCCCTTGCCCGACATCCGCGAGTAGCCGCCGTCGAGCGTGTCGCAGATCGACCCGATGATGAACACGATGCCGCCGATGAAGAACTCGTGCTGCCAGACGAGCGCGGCCGCGATCACGTTGAGCGTGAATCCCGCCATCGAGATCTGGTTGGGCGTCAGCCGCGAGGCAATCAGCCGGTCGCGCAGCAGCTCGAGGCGCTCCGTGCGCGTGCGCGGCCGCGACCGCCGCGACCGCTCGCGCGGACCGGGCTCGGTCGGCGGCGGCGGCGCTTGGGGATCGGCGCGCATCAGGGCGACGCCGTCGCCTGTTGCGGCCGCCCGCTCGCCATCGCGGTGTCGCTCGCGCCGGCGGGGCGAAAGCGCCAGACCTCCGGCCGCATCCGCGCCAGCGCGTGCGCGGCGAGCGCGCCCAGACCGGCGGCGAGCGCGCCCAGGACGGCGTCGGCGATGAAGTGGTTGGCGGTCACGACGATGACGAAGACGACGAGCAGCGGGTACAGGGCCCAGAAGATCTTCAGCGGCCGCCAGCGTACGAGGCGGGCGAGCGGGATGCTGATCATGAGCGCGAAGCCGACATGCATCGACGGCACCGCGGCGTAGGGGTTGAACAGCTCGTTGATCGTCACGCTGTCCTGCGGCACTCCGGTGAAGTCCGAGACGGCGTCGAAGAAGCCCCACTCCGGGAAGAAGCGCGGCGGCGCCGTCGGGAAGAGGGTGTAGCCGACGAGCGCGACGCCGAACGCGACGAGGAACATGTTGCGCACGAAGTAGAAGCTCTCGTTGCGAAAGAAGTACAGCCACGCAAGCGCCCCGAGGGTGATCGAGGTCTGGGCGTTGATGTACATCCAGGCGCTGCCGTCCAACAGCCACTCCTGGCCCGACGCGAACGCCTGCAGCGAAGGCTCGACGAAGATGTTGAGCGCCTGCTCGACATGGATGAGGTCGCGCGCGTTGGAGAACGCCGCCTGGGCCGATCCGGGATCGTCGGCGAGCCCGCGCACGAGCCGGTAGAGCTGGTAGGCGGCCAGGAAGAGCACGACCTGGCGCACGACGTCAAGCGGGCCGTGCGGCAAGAGGCGCGCCTGAACCGTGCTGAGGCGGGCGGACATGGGGACGCGGCCATGTTACGAAAGATCACAGCGCGCCCGAGCTTTTCTCAGGGCCGGCAGGACCGCCCGCTCAGCCGCGCCTGCAGGCGCACGACGCCGGGTGCGCGAACCCGCACGACCGTCATCCCGCGGGGGTCGCGCCGCACGCAGCCCCGCCCGTCGACCACCCGCCACCAGCGCGTGTGGCGCACCCGCACGAGCACGTCGCCGGCGCGCCGGGACCGCAGCGCGATCCCGTCGGCGGTGAGGGCCGCGGTCGCGCCGACGGCGAGCGGCCGGGGCCGCCGCACGGCCAGCACGCGCCAGTGCGCGTCGCGCCATACCTCGCGCAGGTAGGGCAGGCCGCCCGCGATCAGCCGCGCCTCGTCGCGCGCCGCGTAGTCGAGCGCGACGTCCGGCACGGCGACGTATGCCACGGCGTGCTCGTCCAGCCACGCGCGGTAGCTCGCCGCATCGAGGCTGCCGTCGTAGAAGAGCGCGGCGTGGCGGCGGTCGAGCTGGCGCTCCCAGCCGCGCGCGAGCGGGAAGCCGTCCCGCGCGCCCGCGACGTGGCGCGCCTCCCAGTGGTTCTGCGTGGGGGGGATCTCGACGCGGAACGTTCCGCGCCGCGTCTCGAGGAAGCGCAGCAGCGGGGCGTGGTAGGCGGCCTGCACCGAGGGGTCGCCGCTCGCGCGGGCGACGTCGCGCACGCCCGGGTACAGCGCCCAGTAGGCCAGCGGCAGGGCGAGTGCGGCCAGCAGCGCCGGGCTGCGCCGGCCGGCGAGCGCGCCGAGCAGCACCGGGCCGGCGGCGAGCGCGCCCAGGCGGGTCGCGTTGCCGCCGAGCGGCGTCGCGATCGCGAACGCGGCGGCGAGCGCCGGCGCGTACAGCAGCGCGCCGGCCCGCAGTGCCCGCTCCTCGGCCGGCAGCAGGGCCGCGAGCGCCAGGCTGGCGGCCAGCGCCGGCCAGAACGCGGAGGCGACGAACGGCTCGCTGCCGCCCTGCGGGAACAGCATGAGCGTGAGGCCGATCGGCGCCAGCGCCGCGAGCGCGAGGGCGGCGGCGGCCGGTGCCCGCTCGCGCGGGCTCGCCAGCGCCCACCCGACGATCGCGAGCGCGACGAAGAGCCCAGCGACCGGGCTCGCCAGGGTCGTCAGCAGCGCCAGCGCGCCCGCGAGCGCGCGGCGCTCGTGCGCGAGCGCCAGCAGCGCCCCGAGGCCGATCCCCACGCCGAGCAGGAACGTCAGCCGGCCGGTCAGCAGGATCGCCGTCGTGCCGGCGGCGAACCACAGCGCCGCGGCGCCTGCCGCCGGCGGGGGCCAATGGCGGCGCGCGAGCGCGGCGAACAGCGCGGCCGCGGCGACCGCGGCCAGCGCCCCCGTGACGCGCGCCCCGAGCAGGCCGCCGAGCGGCGGGAACAGCACGCTGTAGCCCGACGTATGGTGGCCGGCGTACCAGCCGTTGTTCCAGATCACGAGGCCGAGCCCGGCGCGGTACTCCTGCGCCGCGAGGTCCGCGCTGGGCGGCGCGAGGAGCAGGTAGCCGGCGGCGCCGAGCGCCGCGACGGCCACTGCAGTCAGGTTGCCGCCGCGCACGTTGCAACCCTTGCAGCTAGCTCATGCCGACAGGTGCTCGACGATCCGCCCGCTCAGCTCCGGCCGGTCGATCCACGGCCAGTGGCCGGCGTCCGGCACGACCTCGAGGGTCGCGTCGCCGAGCGTCGCCGCATAGCCCGCGCCGAAGCGCGCGGGGATGTACGGGTCCTGCTCGCCCCACAGGACGAGCGCGGGCGCGCTGATCGCGCCGAGGCTCGCCCCCGCTGCGGCGAGCACCTCCGGCGAGGCGCTGCGCAGCAGCGCCAGCGTCGCGCGCTGCGTGCCCAGGTCGAAGCTGTCGGCGACGCTCGCCACGAACGCACCCGGCATGGGACCGCGCCCGGCGGATGCGCGGCGCGAGACGTGACGCAGCACCCGCCTGGTCGCCAGGCCGACGGCGATCGGGCCCGCGAAGGGCGTACGCACGATCCGCGCCGGCCCGCGCCAGCGAAAGCCCGGCAGCAGCGGGATCCCGTCGACGACGACGAGCCGCGTCACGCGCTCGGGCTGCTCGCCCGCCCATGCGAGGCCGACCGCCGCGCCCCAGTCGTGCGCGCACAGCCGGATGCGGTCGAGGTCGAGCGCGTCGAGCAGCCGGTCGAGGAAGCGCACGTGCCCGGCGAGCGAGTAGTCCAGGTCGCCGCGCTTGCCGCTGCGTCCGAATCCAGGCAGGTCGACGGCGATGCCGCCGCCCAGCGCCAGCGGCGAGAGCCAGTCGAACGAGCTCGTCGGCAGCCCGTGCAGGTAGACGATCGGCACCTCGTCGTCGCCCGCGCGGCGCAGGAAGACCGGCTGGTCGTCGAGCTCGATCGTCTCCTGGGTCGGCGAGGGCACGGCCGCGGAAGATAGCCTCACGCGCGTGCTCGCCGCAGGGGATGAGGACCAGTGAGGACGCTCTGCTTCGGCGAGGCGATCGTCGATCTCATCTGCCGCCGTCCGGTCGCCTCGCTCGACGAGGCGGATGCCTTCTCGCCGTCGCCCGGCGGCGTGACGGCGAACGTCGCGGCGACGGCGGCGCGTCGCGGGGCGGCCGTCTCGCTGGCCGGTGGCGCGGGCGACGATCCGTGGGGCGCGTGGCTGCGCGACAGGCTCGCCGCGGCGGGCGTCGACCTGAGCTGGTTCGGGCTTGCGGCCGACTGCACCACCGCGGTCGCGTTCGTGACGGTCGACGAGCACGGAGAGCCGGAGTGGCAGCTCTACGGTGACGGCGTCGCGGCGGCGCTCGCCGCCGTCGGCGACCGGCTGCTCGACGCCGTCGAGGCCGGCGACGCGCTGCTGCTCACCTCCAACACGCTGGCCGGCAAGGCGGAGGCCGAGCTCACGATGGCGGCCCGCGAGCGTGCGCTGGAGCTCGGCCGGCCGGTCGTCTTCGACGCCAACCTGCGCCTGCACCGCTGGCGCCGCAACCCGGGCCGCGCGGGGACGATGTCCGGCGCCTGCGTGCCGGGCGCGTTCCTCGTGAAGTGCAACCAGGCCGAGGCGCGGCTGATGACGGGCGAGACCGATCCGGAGGCGGCCGCGGCGTCGCTGCTCGCGGCCGGCGCGCAGCACGTCATCGTGACGCGCGGGATCGCCGGCGCGATCCTGCGCGCGAAGGGCATGCGCCTCGACGTGCGCGCGCAGCCGGCGCGCGTGCGCAGCGCGCTCGGCGCCGGCGACGTGTTCCTCGGCGTCCTGATCGCCGCGCTGGGCGACACCGACTACTACCCGTCGGCGCTCGCGGCGGCACTGCCGGCCGCCGCCGAGCAGGCCGCGCGCGCATGCGAGCGGTGGGGCGCGCTGGAGTGACGCCGGACGCGGCCGTGACCCGCGCCGGCTGGCGCAAGCCGGCGCGCACACGCGTGGCGCGGATCCGGGCGCGGCTCGCGGAGGTCTACGGCGTGCCCGTCGCCGAGCCGCACGGCGACCCGCTCGCGGAGCTCGTCCTGACGGTCCTGTCGCAGTCGACGAACGACCGCAACCGCGACGTGGCGTTCCTGCGCCTGCGCGAGCGCTTCCCGACGTGGGAGGCCGTCCGCGACGCGCCGCTGGAGGAGATCGAGGAGGCGATCCGCCCCGGCGGGATCTCGAAGGTCAAGTCGGCGCGCATCCAGGCGATCCTGCGCGCGATCGGCGACCCGCTGGACCTCGAGTGGATGCGCGCGGCGCCGGTGGAGGAGTCGCAGCGCTACCTGTGCGCGCTGCCGGGCGTCGGCCGCAAGACGGCCGGCTGCGTCCTGCTGTTCTCGTTCGGCCTGCGCGACGTGCCGGTCGACACGCACGTCTCGCGCGTCGGCACGCGCCTGGGCCTACTGCGGCCGAAGGCGCCGTTCGAGGAGCTGCACGACGCGATGCTCGAGCTCACGCCGCCGGGTGCGGAGCTCGAGTTCCACGTCAACCTCCTGCGCCACGGCCGGCGGACGTGCCACGCCCAGCGGCCGGCGTGCCGGGAGTGCGCGCTGCGGCGGATGTGCCCGAGCCGGCGGGAGTGAGTCTTGCGCGACCGCTCGTCCTAGGAGGCCGGCCGCAGCTCGCCCAGCGCCGCCAGCACCTCGTCGTCGTGCGTCTTGGGCGAGGCCTTCGGGATGACGTGCGCGACGCGGCCGCCGGGATCGATGATGAACGTCGCGCGCTGGGCGCCCATGTACGTCCTGCCGTACATCGACTTCTGCACCCAGACGCCGTACAGGTCGCAGACCGCGTGGTCCTCGTCGGCGAGCAGCGTGAAGTTCAGCTCGCGCTTGTCATGAAACCGCTTGACCTTCCTGACGGGGTCCGGCGAGACGCCGATCACCTTCGCGCCGGTCGCGGCGTAGTCCGTGTCGCGGTCGCGGATCGAGCAGGCCTGCTTCGTGCACCCCGGCGTGTCGGCCTTGGGATAGAAGTACAGGACCACCGTCCGGCCGCGGAAGTCCGACAGCCGGACGCGCTCGTCGTCCTGGTCGGGCAGCTCGAAATCGGGCGCGAGCGCTCCGGACGAGATCATCGGCGGATGATCGCAGTTGCGTAGCATCGGGCATGACCTCAGGCAACACCCCCGCAACCGAGGTGTCGGCATGGACATCAAGATCCACGAAGAGACCGCTCCGCTCCCGCCGAGCGCCCGCGAGGACGTGCAGCACACGCGCGGCCACGAGGCCGCGGTGCGCGCGACCACGGAGACGCTGCTGAACTGCTACACCCGCGAGGGTGGCGAGTGGCGCCCGGTGCCGGCTGCCAGCGTCCCCGAGTTCGCGCAGGAGGGCGACGAGTTCGTCGCGGTGCTGCCCTTCCCCGACGAGCGCACCGCCGTCCTCGCCGGCGTGCGCCATCTCTCGCCGACGCACCGCCACCGCTTCCGCGCACCGGCGCACGTCGCGATGGCCGGCGGCAAGCCCTGGGCGATCGGGATCGACACGCTCATGGGCATGCTCGCCGACGAGCTCGGCTCCAGCGAGAGCGTCTTCGACGACGATATCTCGGCGGCGGGCACGCGCGGCCCGGATCCGACCTTCCTGCTCGCGCGCGTGCGCCAGCACATCGCCACCGTCGGCGCTGTCCTCGACGCGCGCGCCGACGACGTCGACCGGCTGTGGAACGCCGAGCCGATGAGCTTCGCCGACAGCGAGCAGGCGGGCCTGCTCGGCCACATGGCGCACCCGGCCGCCAAGAGCCGCTGGGAGCTCGGCGAGCAGACCGCCACGTTCGCGCCCGAGTCGCAGGCGCACTTCGCGCTGCGCTGGCTGGCCGTGGATCCCGCGCTCGTCGAGCAGGACAGCGCGGCCGGCACGCCCGCGGCCGAGCTGGTCGAGCAGCTGCTGCGCGAGGACCCTGCGGTCGACGGCGAGGCGCTCGACGCGGTGCTCGCGCAGCTCGGGCCGCGCGTGCTGCTGCCCGTCCACCCCTGGGAGCTCGAGCGCCTGCGCGAGCAGAAGGTCGTCGCGGACCTGATGGCCGACGGCCGCATCGCCGACCTCGGCGCGATGGGCAGCGAGGTGACGCCGACGACGAGCGTGGCGACCATCTACAACCCCGACTGGTCGTGGCAGCTGACGTTCCAGCTGCACGTGCACGTGCCCGACGAGATGCGCATCGCGTCGCACCCCGAGATGCAGCGCGCGGTCGACGCCGCGCGCGAGCTCGACGACGAGCGCGGCGCCTCGGCCGCCGAGCTCGCGCCCGACCTGACGCTGCTGCAGGACCCGGCCTACCTCGCGGTGCACGTCGACGGCAGGCCGGTCGAGGGCCTCGCCGTGCAGCTGCGCGAGAACCGGTGGCGCCGCGGCTCGGAGATCGACGTCAGCTCGCTCGAGGTGCTCGTCCAGGACCATCCGTTCGGCGGTACGAGCCGGCTCGGCCAGATCGTCGCGCGCCTGGCGGAGCAGACCGGGCGCTCGCAATCCGATGTGGCGCGCGAGTGGTTTGCGCGCTACTGCGACATCGCGATCGTCCCGCTGCTGCGGCTGTACGCCGAGCTCGGCCTGTCGATCGAGACCGACCAGCAGAACACGCTGCTCGAGCTCGAGGGCGGCTGGCCCGTGCGCTGCGTGCTGCGCGACGCGCGCGGTGTCTTCGTCGGCCAGGCGGCGCACGACGACATCGCGGTCGGCGGCGCCGGGATCGGCGAGGGCCCGTTCCTCGACAACGCGCTCGGCGTCATCAACGCGCTCGGCGTCGCCGGGGCGATTGCGGAGATCGAGCTGCTGCGCGACCTCAAGGCGCTGCTCGAGCGCGAGCGCGACCGCGGCGACCGCGCCGCGACCCTGCTGGAGCGGCTGCTGACCGCGCCGACGTGGCCGTGCAAGGCCCAGATGCGCAGCGGCCTGCACGAGGAGGACACGTACATCGAGCTCCCCAACCCCCTGCACGGGGTCCGCGACTGACTACTTCAGCAGGCGCGACAGGCGCCGGTCCTTGAGCACCTTGCCCTGCGTCTGCTCGGCCGGGCAGTAGCACATGACGTAGTCCTCGTAGTGGACCTGCTCGATCGTCGTGCCGCAGCGCGGGCACGGCTCGCCGCCCTTGCGATGGACCTGCAGCGGCAGCGGCAGCTTGTCGGGGATCGGCAGCTCGACCACCCGCTCGTAATGCTCGATCGCGCCGTCGAGCACCGTCGCGATCGCCTCGCGCAGCGCGAGCGCCTCCTCGTCGGACAGGTCGTCGCCGCGCTTGAACGGCGACAGGCGCGCCGTCCACAGGATCTCGTCGACCCACGACCGCCCGATGCCGGCGATCACGCGCTGGTCGCGCAGCATCGAGTGCAGCGGGCGGTCGTGGGTC
>DATMJM010000657.1:0-2275 GCA_035553935.1 Solirubrobacteraceae bacterium | reverse complement strand
CGCCTACCCCTCACCGCGGCGCAGCAGCACCGGGCGGCGCAAGTACGCCCGGGTCGTCTACCGGCTCGCGGTGCCGGTCGAGCACTACGAGCCGCGGACGATCGAGATCCACTTCCGGCGCACCAGTCCGGAGCCGGCGCTGACACGGGTGTACGCCGACGGGCCGACCGAGTCGCCGCACCGCCGCCGACACCGGCGACTGGAAGGTGATCGTGCCATTGATCGTCGCCGCCATCGCCTTCACCGGCGTGATGATCAAGCTCTGATGGGACGCACGCAGCGCCCGCAGGGAGCGCCTGCGCGAGCTCTACGCCGGAGGCTGGGCCGCGGTTCAGGCCTACAAGGAGATGGCGTTCGCGATCCGCCGTCGCAACATCGACGACCGGCCCGGCGAGCGGGTGCGGCTGTCCGAGGCGATGCGTGAGATCCAGAAGGACATCTCCTACTACGAGGCCCTGATCGGTCGTGAGCGGTCGGGGGGCGTGGCCGTCGAGTACCGAGGGCTCGTCGCCAAGACTCGCGAGATCGCGGGCGGCATCATCCGGCGAAGCTGGAACGAGGAGCCGATCACCAGCGACTCGCAGATCCACTCGCCCGAAATCGCCGCCGAGCTTGGCGCGCTCAAGGCGTTCGAGGACGGCTACATGAATGCGGTCGCCGACGAACTCGGCGTCCCGCCCATGAGATGATTCGTTCCCATACAGGTCTGATACTGGACGCGGCGCCCAAAGACGCCCGAAACCGCTGGGAACGACCAAGCGACGGATCGAGCACGAACGCAGGAAGCCGCTGCAAATACGCTTGTTCCCGCCGGTTTGCCGCCGATGTGCTCAGATGCCGCACCCCCTTACCATGGAAGTGCTCTGCCAACTGAGCTAGGAGGGCGGGAGGCCCCAACTGTACAGCCTGAATCCTGCCCTTGAAGACGTACGCTTCTGCCCGCGCTGCGCCGCGGAGGCACAGGTCGCCTTTCCGCGCGAGCTGCGCTGCGAGCGCTGCGGCTACCGCGCGCTGTGGAGCCCGGAGCCCGTGGCGGCCGCGATCCCGCGCGACGACGACGGCCGCATCTGGCTGCTGCGCCGCACGCTGCATGAGGGCGCCGGGCGCTGGACCTTCCCGGGCGGCTTCGTCGACCTCGGCGAGTCCGTCGAGGACGCCGCGCGGCGCGAGACCCGCGAGGAGCTCGAGATGGAGATCGAGCTCGGCGGGCTGGTCGGCGTCTACTCGCGCTCGACCGAGCGGACGGTGCTCGTCGTGTTCCACGCGCGGGCGCTCGGCGCCGGCCGCGCGACCGCCGAGGCCTCGGAGGTGCGCGCGTTCGCGCCGGCGGAGCTGCCGTGGGACGAGCTCGCCTTCTGGTCGACCGAGCAGGCGCTGCGCGACGCGCTGCGCTGAGCGGCGGGCACTAGGCCTTCGCGGCGCGGGTGCTCTTGGCGACGACCGTCGTGACCGGCACGCCGAGCGGCTTGAGCTTGCTCGGCAGGTCGGCGTGCAGCCAGCGCGAGACGCGCGCCGGCAGCGTCGAGATGATGATCTCGTCGTAGCCGTCGAGGTTCATCGCGTCGTGGATCGCGTCGGACGGGTTCGGGTCGCCGATCTTGCCCTCGACGCGATCGCCGACCGCCTCCTCGAGCAGCGGCAGCGCGAGCTCGAGCACCATCTGCGCCTCCGCGTCGTCGGTGTCCTCCGGGTCGACGACGCGGTGCAGGCCGTGCGCGACGCGCGGCACGAGCAGCGTGAACCGGGCGGGGCCCGCCGCGGCACGCGCTCTGACCGCCTCGAGCAGCTGGGGCGTCGCAGCGGTGCGGTGGGCGACGACGAGGACGCGGGCGGGCGCGGAGGACTCCATGGCGACGACTCCTTCGGGCTCGGGGACCGCCGGATCCTGTCACGCCGGGGGCGATCGCGCCAAGACCGGTGGCAGAAGCCGGTCGGACCTCCAGTGGCGGGGGCAGGATTCGAACCTGCGAAGGACTAGCCACTCGGTTTACAGCCGAGCCCGTTTGACCGCTCCGGAACCCCGCCGGCGGTCCGCCAGTGTACCGATCAGCTTCCGTACATCTCCTCGGATCAGCTTCGTACATCCCCTCGATCGGGCGAGCGGATCGATCTCGTAGGCGGCGTATTTCGGCCCGGCGGCGACGATTTGAGATCCCCCTCCACGGCCGCCGGCGGATTGGGCCGTTGCCTGCCCTCTGCGACGAGCACGAAGAGGTACTCGCAGCGCGATGAGCTGAAGCGCTTGAGCAGCCCGCTCCAGCTTCGTTGTCCCCTC
>DATMJM010000656.1:0-5596 GCA_035553935.1 Solirubrobacteraceae bacterium | reverse complement strand
CTCCGATGCCGAGCTGCAGGACGAAGAGCTCCGCCATGTCGACCATCCCGAAGCTGGGCAGCTTGATCCAGTCGATGAAGCCGAGCACGAGCAGCACCGCGACCGGGTCGTTCATGCCGGCCTCGCCCTCCAGCGAGCGCGCGAGACGGCGCTTCAGCGTCGACCCGCGCAGCAGGGCGAAGATCGCCGCGCCGTCCGTGGCGGAGACGATCGCGCCGACGAGCATCCCCTGCAGCAGCGTGAGGTCCATCAGCCAGTGCGCCGCCATGCCGGTCACGACCGCGGTCACGAGCGTCCCGAGCGTGGCCATGCTGAGCGCCGAGCCGAGCACCGGCCTGATCTCCTGGACGCCTGCGGCGAGGCCGCCCTCGAAGAGGATCAGCGCCAGCGCCATGACCCCGATCAGGCGCGCGAGCTCGAAGTCCGAGAAGGAGATCAGCCCCAGGCCGTCGGAGCCGACGAGCATGCCGACGCCGAGGAAGAGCACGAGCCCCGGCACGCGCAGCCGCCCGGCCAGCAGGGAGGCCGCCAGACCCAGCGCCAGCAGCAGGCCGGCCACCAGGATCAGGCTTCCCTCCTTGCCCATCGCGGGATCTTGCTACAGCGGGGGCGGCGCGCGTCAGCGCGTGCGCTGCGAGCGGTAGCTGCTGCCCGGCCGCAGGCCGAAGCGCAGCACCCGGGCGAGCACGAACAGCGCGCTGCGCTCGCGCCCGCCGGGGGTGATGAGCGCCGAGTCCCACGACACCTTCGGGGGGCCGGCGTTCCAGTGGTACAGGTAGACCCGCTCGATGCGCGGGTGGCGCGGCAGGATGCGGTCGAAGATGAACCGCGTCACCTCGCCCGCGTGGCGCGGGCCCTCCGGGATCGCGGTCTTGCTCCCGTTGTCGCGGCGGACGAGGCCGCCGGTCTCGGTGAGCCACACCTTCGAGCGCGGCGCGACGCGCAGCAGCTGGCGCAGGCGACGCGTCTTGAAGCGGTTGGCCTCGACGTAGTTGTGCAGGCCCCAGATCTTCGGCTGGAAGCGCAGGTGGCGGTGGAACTGGCGCACCCACTTGCGCATGTTGGGCATGTCGAGCAGCTCCGGCGCGAGGATCGTGCAGCTGCGGCACTCCTTGCGCAGCGCGCGGTAGTACGCGGCCGCGAGCTTCGGGCGGTGGCAGAGCGGCTCGCCGCAGTGGTTGGCCTCGTTCCAGCTCGCGAACGTCGTGACCCAGGGATAGCGCTGGCGCAGCCGCCGGAACTCGTACTTCAGGCGCTCGGGCGTCGGCACCTTGCGGCGGTTCGTGCGCGAGTGCATGAACGAGATGAGCGGCTCCACGCCGGCGCTCCTGGCGCCGTGCAGCCACACGTCGAGCTCCGCCGTCTGCCAGCGGCTCGTCAGCGCGTCCCAGCCGATCGCCAGGCGAGCGCGCGTGATGCCGAGCGTCGCGAAGCGCTCGTCGAGGAACATGTCGGCCTTCTGGTCGGCGATGCCGACCTCGACACCGCTCAGCGCAGAGGACGTGCCGGGCTGCTGCGGGATCACGGCAGCGGAGGCGTGGGCGCTGAGCGCGAGCGCGGCGAGGACGATGAGCAGCGCCAGCGGCGCGGCGCGGCGCGGCACGCGGGTTCAGCCGCCCGTCAGGACGGTGTCGTCGTTGCTGTAGGCGGGCGCGCAGCAGCACAGCAGCGTGAGCGGCTCGTCGCCCGTGTTCGTGAGCTTGTGGGGCGACCCCGGCGGGATGACGACGCAGTCGCCGGCCTGCACGTCGCGCTGCTCGCCGGCGACGCGCAGGCGGCCGGTGCCGGCGGTGAAGAAGTACAGCTCCTCGCTCACCACGTGGTAGTGCTCCGCCGTCGCCCCGCCGACGGGCACGATGGCCTCGGCAAGGGACTGCTTTTCGGTGGGGCTCGAAACCCGGCCGGCGAGCTCGCGGATCGTCGAGCCGTCGAGCGTCACGAACGCCTCGGCGCCGGCGAGTGTGGAGACGTGCATCGACTGCAACGGTAGTGAACGGTGCAGCGTGACTGCGTCGATGAGCAATACGCTGCGAGTCGATGATCGCTCAGACCCTGTCGCGGCGGCCCGAGTCGCCGACCGAGAAGCGCCAGGCGGTCGAGGCCGCCGTCCTGCAGGCGATGGAATGCCTGCTGGCCGAGGGTGCGACGTACGCGACGCTCAGCGTCGAGCGGATCGCCAAGCGCGCGGGCATCTCGCGAACAGCGTTCTACTTCTACTTCGCCGACAAGCGCGAGCTGCTCATGCGGCTGGCCTCCAAGCTCTCCGACGAGCTGTACGCCGAGGCCGACGCCTGGTGGTCGGGCGCCGGCGACGGATCCGAGCAGCTCACCGCCGCGCTCGACAAGATCGCGGCGGTCTACCGCGCACATGGGCCGCTCGTGTGCGCGATCGTCGAGCTGTCGACCTACGACGACGTCGTCGGCCCGTTCTGGCAGGCGCTCGTCGGCCGCTTCGTGCAGGCCAGCGCCGACCGGCTCTCATCCGAGCTCGAGGCGGGCAAGACGGTCGCGGCGGCGCCCGAGGCCACCGCCTTCGCCCTCGTCTGGATGACCGAGCGCACGCTGCACCAGATGGTCGTGCAGGACGGCGGACCGCCCGACGACGCGCTCGTGCGCGCGCTCGCCGACGTCTGGGTGGCGACGGTGTACGGGCGGTAGTCCCGGTTCGCGTCGTCAAATCCGCAGCCGCTCGAACTCCTCGGTCTCACGGCGCACCGCGTCGAACTCGCCGGTCTCCAGGCGCGCGGCGACGTCGGAGTCGATCTCGTCCTCGCTCGTGTCGGGCCGCAGGCGTCGCAGGCGCATCGTGTTGAGGCGCTTGAACTTCAGGATCTCCAGGACGTAGACGAGGTAGACCGACGCCACCGCCGCGGCCAGGCCGAGGCCGACCATGACCGCCGTCCAGCCCGCATGCAGCCGCCCGCCGTTGTCGGAGTAGGGGACGAAGCGCAGCGCGAGCGCAAGGCCCGCGAGCATCAGCGTCCACATGTAGAGGTACAGGACCGTTCGCCGCGTCGAGAAGCCGATGCGGTCCATCCGGTGGTGGAAGTGCTCGCGGTCGGCCTGGTAGACCGGCCGGCGGTACTTCAGCCGCTTGAGCACGACGAAGGTCGTGTCGAGGAAGGGAACCGCGAGCACGATCAGCGGCAGCACGAGCGCGAGCACCGCCTGGGTCTTGACGGTTCCCTCGACCGCGACGCAGGCGAGCAGCAACCCGAGCAGGTTCGAGCCGCAGTCGCCCATGAAGACGGTCGCCGGATGGAAGTTGTGGACGAGGAAGCCGAGCGCCGCACCGGCGATGATCGCCGCCAGCACGGCGGCGTTCGCGCGCTCGAGGTCGAACGCGATCACGACGAAGGCGGCGGCCGCGATCGCGCACACGCCGGCCGCCAGCCCGTCGATGCCGTCGGAGAAGTTGACGACGTTCATGATCAGCACGATCCCCGCGACCGTCAGCGGGATCCCGAGGTCGCCGAGCTCCACGCGGTGCACGAAGGGCAGCGTGAAGTCCTGCACCCGAACGCCCTCCAGCACCGGGATCAGCGCCGCGGCGGTCTGCCCGAGCAGCTTGACCGGAGCGCTGAGCTCGAAGATGTCGTCGAGCACGCCGACGACCGTGATGACGGCCGCGCCCAGCAGGACCGCGCCGAAGACGCCGTCGAGCGGGAGGAAGAGGATCGCGCCGGCGAGCACGCCGCCGAAGATCGCGATGCCGCCCAGGCGCGGCATCGGGTGGTCGGACAGGCCGCGCGCCCGCGGCTCGTCGACGGCGCCGATCCGCAAGGCGACACGGACGGCGAGCGGCGTGAGGCAGACCACCACGAGCGCGGCGACCGCCGCGGCCGCGACTGCGTCCCAGGTCGAGGGCGGCATGGCCGACAGCATCCCATTCCGGACGGCGGCCGGCCGCCGCGCGTGCGAGACTGTCGGCGTTCCGCAGGGCGGCTGCGGGGCGGTCATGCCGGTCCAGCGAGGAAGGCAGGCGTCATGCGGATCTGGATCGACCTCACAGCTCCTGCGCACCCGGTGGTCTTCCGGCCGCTGCTGACCCGCCTGCGCGCCCGCGGCCACGAGCTGCTCGTAACCGCGCGCGACTACGCGCAGACGCTCGACCTGTGCCGCCTGCACGGCATCGAGCCGACGGTCGTGGGGGAGCACGGCGGCGCTTCCATGGCGAGCAAGGCGGCCAGCCTCATGTCGCGCACGGCGCGCCTGCACCGCCGCGTGCGCCGCTTCGCCCCGTCGCTCGCGGTCGCCCACGGCTCCAACGACCTCGCGCTCGTCGCGCGGATGCTCGGCGTCCCGGCCTGCAACACATTCGACTACGAGTGGGCGACGCTGCAGCACAATGTCGGCTGCCGGCTGGCCAGGCGCGTCCTCGTGCCGGAGGCGATCCCGCTCGAGCGCCTGCGCCGCTACGGCGTCACCGCGGAGCGGCTGCGCCAGTATCCGGGCATCAAGGAGGAGTACTACCTCGCCGACTTCGAGGCCGACGACGGGCTGCTCGACCGCCTCGGCGTCGACCCCGGGCGCACGGTCGTCGTCGTGCGCCCGCCGCCCGACGTGTCGCTGTATCACCGCCGCTCCAATCCCCTGTACGTGCAGGTGCTGCAGCACATCGGGCATGACGCGAGCGTGCACGCCGTCGTGATCCCGCGCACGCAGCAGCAGCGCGACGCGCTGCGCGCGATGGCGCTGCCGAGCGTCATCGTCCCCGGGGGCGCGGTCGACGCGCAGAGCCTCATCGCGCTGTGCGACCTCGTCGTCTCCGCGGGCGGGACGATGAACCGCGAGGCGGTCGCGCTCGGCACGCCCGTCTACACGACGTACGGCGGCCGCCTCGGCGCCGTCGACGAGGCGCTCATCCGCGAGGGCCGCCTGCGCCCGGCGACCGACGTGCGGGCGATCGAGGTCGTCAAGCAGGAGCGCCGCGAGCCGACCAAGCGGCGCGACCCGGGCACGCTCGTCGACCTCATGCTCGAGGCCGCATGAGCGCGCGGCTGCTGCGCGCGCTGCCCGAGCCCTGGGGCGGAGAGGAGCGACAGCGCTCGGCGAAGCTCGAGTTCGGCCAGGACCTCGCAGCGCGCTACGCGACGCTGAGCGACCCGAAGCTGCGCCCGCGGCCCGTCGACCGCGTCCTGCGCGTGCTCGACATCGTGATCGCGTCGGCGCTGCTCGTGCCCGCCGCACCGGTCCTGGCCGCGGCGGCGCTGGCGATCCGGCTCACGTCGGGCGCGCCGGTGCTCTACCGCGGTGTGCGCGTCGGTCGCGCCGGGCGCACCTTCACGATGTACAAGCTGCGCACGCTGCGGCCCGACGCCGAGCAGCGTCTGCGCGGCCTGCAGGACCGCGAGCTCGACCGGCTGACGGAGTCCGAGCACACCCGCGTCGGGCGCATGCTGCGGATCACCCAGCTCGACGAGCTGCCCCAGCTCGTCAACGTGCTGCGCGGCGAGATGTCGATCGTCGGGCCGCGCCCGATCCGGCCGGCGTTCTTCGAGGAGCTCGTCGTCGACATCCCGCAGTACTGGCAGCGGCTCGTCGTGCGCCCGGGGCTGACGGGCTTCGCCCAGCTGCGCATGCGGCGCGACACGAC
>DATMJM010000655.1:0-5305 GCA_035553935.1 Solirubrobacteraceae bacterium | reverse complement strand
GGCCTGGAGCGAGCGGATCGCGGTCTCGCGGCCCGAGCCGGGGCCCTTGACGAAGACCTCGACCTTCTGGAGGCCCTGGTCGATGCCCTTGCGGGCAGCGGCGTCGGCGGTGACCTGGGCGGCGAACGGCGTCGACTTGCGCGATCCCTTGAAGCCGGCGCCGCCGGCGGACTCCCACGCGATCACGTTGCCGTGCTGGTCGGACAACGAGACGATCGTGTTGTTGAAGGAGGTCTTGATGTGGGCCTGGCCGATCGGGATGTTCTTCTTCGGCTTGCGTCGGCCACGCTGAGGTCGCTTGGGAGCAGGCAACTGGGATGTCCTCTATTTCTTCGTGGCCTTCTTCTTGCCGGCAACCTGCATGCGCTTTGGCCCTTTGCGCGTGCGGGCGTTCGTCTTCGTGTTCTGCCCGCGAACGGGCAGGTTGCGGCGATGACGCAGGCCGCGGTAGCACCCGATCTCCATCAGGCGCTTGATGTTCTGCGAGCGCTCGCGACGCAGGTCGCCTTCGACCGTGAGATCGTCGATCGCCTCGCGCAGGCGCGCGACCTCGTCCTCGGTGAGGTCGCGGACCTTGCGGTCGGTCTCGATGTTCGTCTTGCGCAGGATCTCGTTGGCCGTCGGCCGCCCGACGCCGTAGATGTACGTCAGGCCGATCTCGGCGCGCTTGTTCAGGGGAATGTTGATGCCGGCGATGCGTGCCATCAGACGATCACCCCTGACGCTGCTTGTGGCGCGGGTTGGAGCAGATGACCAGCACCGCCCCGTGGCGGCGGACGATCTTGCACTTCTCGCACATCGGCTTGACCGACGGTCGTACCTTCATGGGTCCCTTCTTGCAGACGTGAGGAACGCGCGCAGGACATGGACAATCCCGCCGCGGGCGCGACCAATGAGGGTAGCAAAGCCGTTTCAGCCGCCCGATTCGTGCCACGGCGTCAGGACGCGCGGCCCGTTCGCGGTGACGGCGATCGTGAACTCGAAGTGCGCCGCCAGCGACCCGTCCTGCGAGTAGATCGCCCAGTGATCGTCGGCCATCCGCACCGCGTGGCGCCCGACGGTGACCATCGGCTCGACCGCGAAGACCATCCCCTCCTCGAGCTTGACGCCCTTGCCGGGGGGGCCGTAGTTGGGGATCTGGGGATCCTCGTGCATGTCGCGCCCGATGCCGTGGCCGACGAGCGAGCGCACGACGGACAGCCCGCCGCCCTCGACGACCGTCTGCACCGCGTGCGAGACGTCGCCGAGGCGATTGCCCGGGCGGCACTGCTCGACCGCGGCGAAGAGGGAGCGCTCGGTGGTGTCGAGCAGCTTGCGCGCGGTCGGCGAGACCGAGCCGACGGGGAACGTGCGCGCGGCATCGGCGACCCAGCCGTCGAGCACGACGCCGCAGTCGACCGACAGGATGTCGCCCTTGCGCAGCGCGTAGGAGCCGGGGATGCCGTGCACGACCATCGAATTCGGCGAGATGCACAGGGACCCGGGAAAGCCCCTGTAGCCCTTGAACGCCGGCGTCGCCCCCTGCGAGCGTATGAACTTCTCCGCGGCCGCGTCGAGCTCCTGCGTCGTCACGCCCGGGCGGATCTTGCGCTCGACGAGCGCAAGCGTGCGAACGAGGATGTCGCCCGCCGCGGCCATCTTGTCGATCTGCTCAGGGGTCTTCTTGACGATCAAAGCTCTTCTTCGAGGCGAAGCGTCGCGATCGTCGCGCGGATGTGGTCGTGGACCTCCGTCGGCGTGCGCGTGCCGTCGAAGCGCCGCAGCAGGCCGCGCTCCTCGTAGTAGTCGACGAGCGGCTCGGTCTCGGCGTGGTAGACCGCCAGGCGCTTGGCGATCGTCTCGGGCCTGTCGTCGTCGCGCTGGACGAGGCGCGAGCCGTCGATGTCGCAGCGATCCTCGTGCTTGGGCGGGTCGAACTCGACGTGGTAGACGCGGCCGGTCTTCACGCTGACGCGCCGCCCCGACAGGCGGCGCTGGACCTCCTCGTCGGGGACGTCGATCAGGATCGCGGCCGTCAGGCGGCGCTCGGCGTCCTCGAGACCGGCCGCGAGCGCATCGGCCTGGCCGAGCGTGCGCGGGAAGCCGTCCAGCAGGAAGCCGTCGCGTGCGTCGGCGCTGTTGAGCGCCTCCAGGATGACCCCCGTGATCACCGCGTCGGGCACGAGCTCGCCCCTGTCCATGTACGCCTTGGCCTCCCTGCCGAGGTCGGTCTCGTCGCGTACCGCCCCGCGCAGGATGTTGCCGGTCGCGATGTACGGCAGGTTGAAGTCGTCGGTCAGCCGCTCGGCCTGCGTGCCCTTGCCGGCGCCCGGCGGCCCGAGCAGGATGAGGTTGAGCTGGCTCGACATGGGCGGGGGCGAGAGCCTACTGAGAGAGCGGTTTCGCCGTTCGGGACGCGCAAGCGCGGCGCCTGCCGACGTTACTTGAGGAACCCCTCGTAGTCGCGCATCATCAGCTGCGCCTCGAGCTGCTTCATCGTGTCGAGCGCGACGCCGACGACGATGAGGATCGACGTGCCGCCGAAGAAGAAGTTGGCGCTCGTCTGGTTGATGAGGATCGTCGGCATCGCGGCGACCGCTGCGAGGTACAGCGCACCGGGGAACGTCAGCCGCGCGAGCACGCGATCGAGGAACTCCGCCGTCGGCCTGCCGGGCCTCACCCCCGGGATGAACCCGCCGTACTTCTTGAGGTTCTCCGCCTGGTCGACGGGATTGAACGTCACGGCGGTGTAGAAGTAGCAGAAGAGGATGATGAACAGCGACTCGCCGACGATGTAGGCCCAGCCGTTGGGCGAGAAGAAGGCTGCGAAGTCGCGGCCGAACTCGTTGTTGAGCAGCTGCCCGACGGTCGGCGGGAAGGCCATGATCGACGCCGCGAAGATGACCGGGATGACGCCTGCCATGTTCACGCGCAGCGGCAGGTAGGTCTGCCCGCCGGAGGTCATGCGCCGGCCGATGACGCGCTTGGCGTACTGGATCGGGATCCGCCGCTGGCCTTCCTGGACGAACACGATCGCCCCGATCACCGCCAGCGCGATGAACGGCATCATGACCTTGAAGACCGGGTCCGAGCTCGTCGCCCATGCCTGTACGCCGTTGGGCAGGCCCGAGACGATCGAGGCGAAGATCATCAGCGAGATGCCGTTGCCGATCCCCCGCTGGGTGATGAGCTCGCCCATCCACATGATCAGGATGCAGCCCGCCGTCAGCGAGATGACGATCAGGAAGACCCGCGCGGCGTTGAAGTTGTCGATGATCGGCTGGCCGGCGCTCGCGGTGAACGACCGAAACAGGAACACGTAGCCGATCGACTGCCCGAACGCGAGGCCGACGGTGAGGTAGCGCGTGTACTGCGTGATGCGCTGCTGGCCGACCTCGCCCTCCTTCTGCAGCTTCTCCAGCGACGGCACGACGACCGTCAGGAGCTGCAGGATGATCGAGGCCGTGATGTACGGCATGATCCCCAGCGCGAACAGCGCGATGCGCGACAGGCCGCCGCCGCTGAAGAGGTTCAGGAAGCCGAGGATGCTCGAGCCGCTGAAGGAGTCCTGCACCGCCTTGACGGCCTCGACGTTGATCCCCGGGACCGGGATGTGCGCGCCGAGCCGGTACAGCGCGAGGATGAACATCGTGATCGCAAGCTTCTTGCGGATGTCCGCGACCTTGAAGGCCTTGAGGATCGTCGACAGCACGACGGATGAGGTTAGTGCACCGCACCGGCCGGGCAGCCGGCGGCGGGGCTGTTAGCCGATCGTCTTGCAGGTGCCGCCAGCGGCCTCGATGGCCTCGCGGGCCGCGCCGCTGAACTTGTGCGCGTGGACGGTGAGCGGCTTGGAGACGGAGCCCTTGGCGAGGATCTTCACGGGGACGTCCTTGCGGGTTCCGAGGCCCTTGGCCCTCAGCGCATCGAGCGTGACCTCGTCGCCCTTGTCGAAGCGGCGCTCGAGGTCTTGCAGGTTGACCGCCTGCGTGTGGGTGCGAAAAGGCTCGAACGGCATCGACTTCTTCATGTGCGGGCCGCGCAGCTTGCGCATCCGCATGTGCAGCGGCATCTGGCCGCCCTCGAAGCCGGGCTTCGTCTTGGCGCCGGAGCGCGCGCCGGCGCCCTTGTGGCCGCGGCCGGACGTCTTGCCGGTGCCCGAGCCGTGGCCGCGGCCGACTCGCTTGCGCGCCTTGCGGCTGCCGGGCGCGGGCTTCAGCGAGTGCAGCCCGATGTCCTTGGGGTCGATCTCGTCGGGATCGGGCGGGGTCATGGCTTCTCCTCGACGACGCGGACGAGATGGCGAACGCGATGCAGCATGCCGCGAGCCTGCGGGGTGTCCTCGATCTCCACGACGTGCCCGATGCGGCGCAGGCCGAGCGAGCGCAGCGTGTCGAGCTGGCGCTGGTCGGAGCCGTTCTTGGACTTGAACTGCGTGATCTTCATCAGGACGCGGGCTCCTCGGGCTCCGCCGCGGGCGCGTCTACGACGACCGCCTCGACGGCGGGATCGACCCCCGACTCGGCGTCGGTGCCGGCGATCATCTCGGCCGCGAGGTCGTCGCCGCCGCCCAGCCCGAGCACCTGGTTGATCGACAGCCCGCGCAGCTCGGCGACCTCCTCGGGGCGGCGCAGGCCCTGCAGGCCGGCGACCGTCGCCTTGACGAGGTTGATCGGGTTCTGCGAGCCCAGCGACTTGGAGAGGATGTCGTGGATGCCGGCGAGCTCGAGCACCGCGCGCACGCCGCCGCCGGCGATGACGCCGGTACCGGGCGAGGCGGGCTTCATGAAGACGCGGCCGGCGCCGTAGACGCCGGTCGTCGTGTGCGTGATCGTCTGACCGTGCTTGGGCACGCGGAAGAGGTTCTTCTTGGCCTGCTCGACGCCCTTCTGGATCGCGAGCGGCACCTCGTTGGCCTTGCCGTAGCCGACGCCGACGACGTCGCGCTCGTCGCCCACGACGACGAGCGCCGTGAACGAGAACCGGCGGCCGCCCTTGACGACCTTCGCGACGCGGTTGATCTCGACGACGCGCTCCTGGAGGTCCAGGCCCGCCTGGTTGACGCTGCGATCGACGACTGGTGCGCTCATACGGTCAATCCTCCTTCGCGGACGCCCTCTGCGAAGGCCTTGACGCGGCCGTGGTACTGGTATCCGCCGCGATCGAACACGGCGCTGGAGACCCCCGCCGCCTGCGCGCGCTCGGCGAGCAGCTTGCCGGCCGCGGCGGCCTGCTCCATGCGGGGCTTGTCGCGCAGGCGGCGGGGGTCTCCAGCGCCGTGTTCGATCGCGGCGGATACCAGTACCACGGCCGCGTCAAGGCCTTC
>DATMJM010000654.1:0-12424 GCA_035553935.1 Solirubrobacteraceae bacterium | reverse complement strand
CCGTTGACCGTGATCGCGCGCCCGAGCCGCAGGCCGCTGCCGGCGAGGTCGTCGTGCTCGGCGTCGAGCACGACGTTGCCGTAGCGGTCGGCGTGCAGCACGTGCGCGAGCAGGCCGTCGTCCGTCGGCCGCGCGCGCGGGAGCGCGAGCGCCATGAGCTCGGCGGGGTCCAGCGGCTCGCCCGCATCGGCGAGCTGCACGGTCCCGGCAGCGAGCTGGGCGGCGACGGGAGCGAACACGTCGCGGCCGTGAAACGAGGCCGACAGCGGCTCGAGGCGCAGCGGCGAGCGCCCGATCTCGACCGCCTCCGCCACACCTCCGAAGCGGGCGGCGGCGAGTGCCAGCAGGCCGTTGTCGGGGCCGACCAGCAGGCGCTCCTCGGCAGTGCAGCGCAGCGCCACCGCCCGGCGCTCGGCGCCGACCTCGGGGTCGACGACGGCGAGGTGCACCCCCGCGGGCATGTACGGCAGCGCACGCCGCAGCACGAGCGCGCCGGCGCGCACGTCGTGGCGGCCGATCCCGTGCGTGACGTCGATGATCCGCGCCTGCGGAGCGATCCGTGCGATGACGCCGTGGCACACGCCCACGAAGTCGTCGTCGAGCCCGTAGTCGCTGAGGAACGTCACGACCGCCATTGCGGATCGAGTGTATGGCCCGCCGTCCGGGTAGCCGCCTGCCATGCGCCACGGATCACACGCCGAGACACCGACGGTCTTCGAGGTCGTGCAGCGCGCCGCCGCGGTGTGCGACCCCGACGGCGACGACGAGCTGATCGCCGACTTCCTGCTCGCCCACGAGGACCGCGACGAGCCGGTCACCGCGCTTGACGACAGCGACCGCTCGTTCTTCGAGACCGCCGACCGGATCGCGGGCGCGCTGCCGTCGGCGGGCGTTCAGATGGCCGCCGCCGTCGCGACGTATCTCGCCTTCCGGCGCGACGAGATCGGCGGCGGCGACGACGACCTGCTGCGCCTCGCCGCGCGCGCCGAGTACGACGACCATCCGCCGGAGGAGATCCGTGGATGGCTGCAGGACGCCGGGGTGGCGGTGTGACGCCGCCCGAGACCGAGCCGCCGACGGGCCTGCCGGAGGACGGCGAGGAGGAGGACCTGCCGCTCGGGATCCCGAGCGAGGACGACGAGCCCGACCGCGAGCTGCCCGGCTTCCCCGAGCGCGACATCGACACCGCGGGCTGAGCCCGCACGGCGTCAGAACAGCTGACCGGGCGCGACGTCGGCCAGCAGCGCCGCGACGAGCCCGTCCGGCGTGTGCTCCGCCGCCTGCAGGTGCGGCTCGAGGCCGCGCTGGCGCAGCGCGTCGCTCGTGATCGGCCCGATCGAGACGATTCGCTGCCCCTCGGCCGGCGCGCCCGCGGCCTCCACGTAGAAGCGCGCCGAGGACGCCGAGGTGAACGTCACGTAATCGGCGGCCCGCGCCGCCTCGCGCGCGGCGTCGGCGAGCGGCTCGGGGACGGTGCGGTACAGGGGCAGGATCTCGACCTCGGCGCCGCGCTCGCGCAGCGCGACGGGCAGGACGTCGCGCGCGGTCTCGGCGCGGGCGATCAGCGCGCGGCGCACCTCGCGCCCCGCCAGTGCCTCGACGAGCGACTCGGCGACCGCCCGCGGCGGCACGACGTCGGCGTGGATCCCGCCGGCGCGCAGCGCGTCGGCCGTACCCGGTCCGATCGCGGCGATCGCCGGGCCGGCGAGCGCGCGCGCGTCGCGCGCGACCTCCAGCAGGCGGCGCGCGCCGTTCGGGCTCGTGACGCACAGCAGGTCGAATCCGGCAAGGTCCGGCAGCTGCGCCTCCAGCGGCTCGACGCGGATCGCCGGCGCCTCCACGACGCGCGCGCCGAGCTCGCGCAGCCGCGCCGCCAGCGAGCTGGCCTGCGCGCGCGCCCTCGTGACGACGACGCTGCGCCCGGCCAGCGGTCCGGCCCCGAACCATGCGAGCTGCTCGTGCAGCGCCGCCACCGGGCCGACGACGGTGATCGCGGGCGCGCGCACACCGGCCTCGCCGGCGAGGCCGGCGATGTCGTCGAGCGTGCCGCCGACGGTCCGCTGGTCGCCGAACGTCCCGCGCTCGACGACGGTGACGGGCTCCTGCGGCAGGCGTCCGCCGGCGACGAGCTGCTGCGCGATGCGGTCGAGCCCGCGCACCCCCATGTAGAAGACGAGCGTCCCGGGAAAGGCGGCGAGCGCCGGCCAGTCGACCTGCGTCTCCTCCTTGGCGGGATCCTCGTGGCCGGTGACGAACGCGACGGCCGCCGCCATCCCGCGCTGCGTGACGGGGATGCCGGCGTAGGCCGGCGCCGCGACGCCCGCCGTCACGCCCGGCACGACGGTGAACGCGACGCCGGCGCGGCGCAGCAGCTGCGCCTCCTCGCCGCCGCGCCCGAAGACGAACGGGTCGCCGCCCTTGAGGCGCACGACCTCGCGCCCGTCGCGGCCGTGCTCGAGCAGCAGCCTGTTCGTCGCCTCCTGCGGAACCTGCGCGCCTCCGCCGACCTTGCCCACGTCGATCAGCAACGCGTCCTCGCGCGCGCCGTCGAGCGCGCCGTCGGGGATCAGCCGGTCGTAGAGGATGACGTCGGCGCGCGCGATCAGCTCGAGCGCGCGCGCCGTCATCAGGCCCGCATCGCCCGGCCCCGCGCCGACGAGGTGCACGGTCACGCGCGCGCCATCTCCTCGGCACGGGCGAGCAGCTCGCCGCCGCCGGCCGACAGCAGGCGCTCGGCGGCCAGCGCGCCGGCCTCGTGCGGCGTCGCCGTGGCCGGCGTCTCGTCGCGCAGCCACGACGACCCGTCGGGCAGCCCCGCGAACGTGCGCATGACGATCCCCGCGCCGCCGGCCGTCGCGTGCGCGCCCAGCGGCGTGTTGCAGCTCGCGCCGAGGTGCCGGACGAGGGCGCGCTCGGCGCGCAGCGCGTCCCATGCCCGCGCGTCTGTGATCGCGGCGGCGGCGGACGCCGCCCGCTCGTCTCCGGCGCGGGCCTCGAGCGCGAGCGTGCCCTGCCCCGGCGCGGGCACGAGCTCGCGCAGCACGCAGCCGATCTGCTCCTCGACGCCGAGCCGGGCGAGCCCGGCTGCCGCGAGCACGAGCGCGTCGAGATCGCGCTCCCGCAGCTTGCGCAGGCGCGTGTCGACGTTGCCGCGCACGACGACCACGTCGAGATCCTCGCGCAGCGCGAGCAGCTGCGACGCGCGCCGCAGCGAGGCCGTCCCGACGCGCGCGCCGGGCGCGAGCTGCGACAGCGCCTCGGCTCCGACGAGCGCGTCGAACGGGTCGCCGCGCGCCGGAGCGCCAGCCAGCTCGAGACCCTCGGGCAGCACGCTCGGGACGTCCTTGGCGCTGTGCACCGCGAGATCGATCTCGCCGGCGAGCAGCGCGAGCTCGAGCTCCTTGACCCAGCGCTCCTTGTCGCCCGCGTCGCGCCGGCGGTCGCCCGTCGTCGTGATCGTGACGAGCTCGGCGTCCGCACCGAGCAGCGCGGCGACGGCGCCGGCCTGCGCCAGCGCGAGGGGACTGCCGCGCGTCCCGATCTTCACGGCTACGACGACGCGCGGCGCGGCAGCGGGCGCACGTTGTCGCGCTCGCCGTCGACCGCGTCGGCCGTCTCGGGCGTGTCGGGCGCGCCCTCCAGGCCGAACAGCTCGCGCATGATCTGCAGGCGCCCGTGCGAGCGCCCCTCGGTCATCGTGCGCAGCCGCAGCGTGGGCTCGTGCAGCAGGCGGTTCATCACCGAGCGCGCGATCGCCTCCGCGCGCGCGATGTCGCGCTCGGACGCGCGCTCCCAGCGCCTGGTGTTCTCCGCCAGGACCTCGTCGACGATCGCCTCGCCGTGCTCGCGCAGCGCGCGGATCGTCGGCTGCACGGCGAGCGTGCCGAGCCACTCCGCGAAGCGCGAGATCTCCTCCTCGACGATCGCTTCGGCGCGCAGCGCCTCGGCCTCGCGCACCATCGTGGTGTGGGCGACGCGCGCCTGCAGGTCGTCCATGTCGAAGAGCGTCACGCCCGCCAGGTCCGCGCAGGCGGGATCGATGTCGCGCGGCACCGCGATGTCGACGAGCAGCAGCGGCCGGCCGTGGCGCGCGCGCATGACGAGCTCGAGCTCCTCGACGCCGACGATCGGATGCGGCGAGGCCGTCGACGCGACCACGACGTCGGCGCGCGCGAGCTGCTCGGGCAGGTCGTCGAGCGCGACGACGTCGCCGCCGAAGCGCTCGGCGAGCGAGCGGGCGCGATCGGCGTGGCGGTTGGCGACGAAGATCGTCGAGACGCCCGAGTCGGCGAGCGCGCGCGCCGTCAGCTCGCTCGTCGCGCCGGCGCCGATGATGATCACGCGCGGGTCTGGCTTGCCGGCGAGCACGTCGTGCGCGAGCTCGACGGCGGTCGAGGAGATCGAGGCGCGGCCCTGGCCGATGCTCGTCTCCGAGCGCGCGCGCTTGCCGGTCTGCAGCGCGGCCGTGAACAGGCGGTTCGTCAGCGGCCCGGTCGTGCCCGCGGCGAGCGCGATCTCGTAGGCGCGCTTGACCTGGCCCTGGATCTCCGCCTCGCCGACGATCATCGACTCCAGGCCTGCGCTGACGCGGAACAGCTGGCGCGCGGCGTCGCAGTTGCGCGGCGAGTACATCCGCTCGGCGAGCTCGGTCGGCCGGACGTGGGCGCGCTGGGCGAGGATCCCGAGGACCGCGCTCTCGGCGGCGACGGCGTCACCGACGACGAGCGTCAGCTCCGTGCGGTTGCAGGTCGAGATCACGACCGCCTCATGGACCTCCGGTTGGACGGCGACCTCCTGCAGGAACCCGGTGACGGCGCTCTGCGTGAGGGCGAGGCGCTCGCGCAGCTCGACCGACGCCGTCTTGTGCGAGATACCGAGCGTGATGAGCTCGGCCGTCACGCGACCTTCTCCTTCTTGCGTGCGGCGGTGCGCTCGCGGTTCTCCTTGCCCTCCACGATCTCCGCGAGCTCGACGACCTCGCGCTCGATCCGGCTGAGCTTGGACGCCATGATCGCCACGTAGATGAGGACGAGCGCGAGGAACACGAGGTATGCCGCGGCGACGTACTTGCCGGCCTCGTCGAGCGGGAGCGCGGGCATCAGAGCTGCGGCGCGGCGCTGCGGCCGGTCGACAGGGACAGCTCGTCGTCGTCGCCGGTCAGCCGGCGGCGCATCGCGCGCAGGCGGAACGTCGCATGCTTGGAGGCCATCTCGTACTTGCACAGGGTGACGAACAGCAGCGTCATGCCGGCGAGCGCGACGAGGAACGTCAGCGTCACGCTCCCCGGCCCGCTCGTCGTCATCGTGCCGGTCTGCGGATGGGTGAAGCTCTCGGCCATCCGCACGGCGGTGAAGTTCAGCGGCACGAAGGCGCCGGCGACGATCGCGAAGACAGACGCGTAGCGGCTCTGCTTCTCTGGGTCCTCGATCGAGAAGCGCAGCGGCCAGTACGTCGCGTAGAGCAGGAAGACGATGAGGAACGAGACGAGCATCGGCTCGTCCCAGACCCACCAGTGCCCCCACGAGGCGCGCGCCCAGATCGAGCCGGTGATGAGCACGCCCACGGCGAGCACGATCGAGATGTGGATCGTCACGTAGGAGCGCATGTCCCACTTGGACTCGTGCGAGCGCAGGTGCAGCGCGCCGAAGACGCCGCCGGCCATGAAGCCGACGAGCGCGACGATCGCCATCGGCACGTGGACGTAGAAGATCTTCTGGATGAAGCCCTGGTCCGCGTCCAGCGGGGCGTAGAAGAAGACCAGCGCGAAGGCAACCGTCAGGACGAGCGGGGTGGCGATGGAGAGGGCGCGCAGGCCCTTGCCGTACAGGATTGGTCAGTCCTCCAGCAGGAAGTCGAAGACCGCATACGCGATCAGCGCGAACAGCAGATCATAGATGGCGAGTACCGCCATCCAGTCTGCTGGTATCGGCCCCGCGCCGCCGTCCTGCAGCAGCGGCGTGGCGCAGCGCGCGGCTGCCAGCAGCACCGGGACGAGCAGCGGCAGCGCGATCAGCGGCACGATGAGGTCGCGCGCCCGCGTCTGGATCGCGAGGCCCGCGACGAGCGTCCCGAGGACCGCGATCCCGGCGTTCGCCAGCGCGAGCACGAGCACGAGCCCGGGCAGCGCCTGCGTGAGCGGCGGCCCGAGCAGCAGCAGCGCGAAGGCGGGCACCGCGACGAGCTCGACGATGCAGAGGAAGACGAAGAGCGTCAGAGCCTTGGCGACCAGCAGGGCCGTGCGGTCGACCGGCGCGAGCAGGAAGCCGTCGAAGCCGCCCTGCTCGTACTCGGCGACGAACAGGCGGTTGACGCCGAGGATCGCCGCGAACAGCAGCGTCACCCACAGCACGCCGGAGGCCAGATCGCCGGTGATCCGGTCGCGGTCCAGGCCGAAGTGGAAGATGACGTACGTCGCGATGCTGAAGAGCACCATCGCGGGCACCGACTCGCGCGTGCGCCACTCCAGGGTCAGCTCCTTGGACAGCAGTGCCGCGACGGTCGACCTCATGCGTACAGCTCGGCGATCTGCTCGGGCGCGACCTGCGCCGCGGGCGCGAGCAGGACGACGCGCCCGCCCTTCAGGCCCAGCGCGACGTCGGCGCCTCGCAGGCCGCCGGTCGGGTCGTGGCTCGTCACGACGCGCGTCGCGCCGCTGCCCGGTCCGATCAGCGGCGCGACCTGCGCGGCGGCCGCCGGGTCGAGATTGGCGAACGGCTCGTCGAGCAGCAGCAGCTCGGGCTCGTGCAGCACCGCGCGGCCGATCGCCAGGCGCTGGATCATCCCCTTCGACAGCTCCGCGACGGGATCGCCGGAGCGCGCCGCCATGCCGACCGCGTCGAGCACCGCGTCGACGCGCGCGGCCGCGATCCGGTGCAGCCGGGCGTGGAAGCGCAGGTTCTCGCGGCCGCTCAGCTCGCGATAGAGCAGCGGCTCGTGGCCGAGGAAGCCGATCCGCCCACGCACCGCCCAGCCGTCGTCGGGCAGCGGCCGGCCGAGCACGTGCACCTCGCCGGCGTGCGGGCGCAGCAGCGTCGCGAGCATCCGCAGCAGCGTCGTCTTGCCGGCGCCGTTGGGTCCGAAGACCACGAGCGTGCGCCCCGCCTCGAGCTCGAGCGTGACGTCGCGCAGGGCGGCGCGGTCGCCGTAGCGGCGCCCGGCGCCGCGCAGCGCGAGGGCGAGATCGGGTGCGGGCACGGCGCTGGACGCTACTTCGTGCACGCGGGCCGGCGGGCCGCGCCATCAGCAGAGCGGCGTCGCGCAGGTCACGCCTCGAGCGCGCGCCACACGGTGCCGGCTGTCAGACGCAGGCGGGCGTTCAGCGCGCGGCTAGCGGCAGCCGCGCGCGCTACGCCGAGGCGTGGGTGCGCTGCGCGGCGGCGATCAGGTCGAGCACCGCCTGCTCGTCGCCCGCCCGCAGCAGCGCGACGGGGTCCGGCTCGCCGTTGACGATCGACTCGAAGAACGCCTTGCGGTCCTGGTAGGTTGGCAGCGTCCCCTTCGCCCAGCCGCGGGCGTCGTTGAGCATGACGGCGAGGCGCGCGTACTCCTCGCCGAAGAGCTCGGAGACCTCGCGCTTCATCCGCTTGGCGAGCGCCGGCGAGGCGCCCGCCGTCGAGATCGCGATCGCCAGCGGGCCGGTGCGGACGATCGCCGGGAGGATGAAGTTGCACAGCGGCGGGACGTCGACGATGTTGACGAGCATCGCGCGCTGCTCGGCGTCGTCGAACACGCGGATGTTGATCTCCGTGTCGTCGGTGCAGGCGATCACCATGAAGGTCCCCTCGAGGTCGGCGGGGCCCGCGTACTCGCGCTGCTCCCACGCGATCGATCCCTCGGCCGCGAGCTCGCGCAGCTCGGCGACCGCCTCGGGCGCCACGAGCGTCACGTCGGCGTCGCAGGCGAGCAGGCCCTCCACCTTCTCCAGCCCGATCTCGCCGCCGCCGACGACGAGGCAGCGGCGCCCCGACAGCTTCAGGCACGCGATGTAGAACGGCGTGTCGAGCATTCCCTGCACGCACGACTGGTCGCAGATGCCCTTGCGCAGCTGGCAGACGCAGTCCTTTCCGGCGTAGGCCTGTGCTGGCATCCCTCCAAGGGTAATACGCCGTAGTCGGTGCACGACTGCGTTACCGTTCCCGAGCTCCGCGATGGACTGCTACTTCGACGACACCTCGATGCTCCGCCGCGTGCACCGCGAGTATGCGGTCGCGCTGTCGGGCCCGCGCGCCCTGCTCATGCAGGCCGCCCATCCGGTCGCGTTCGAGGGCCTGCTCGCGCACACCGGCGCGCTCGAGGAGCCCTACGCGCGGCTGGCGCGCACGGCGGCCGTCATGAACACGATCGCCTTCGGGTCGCGTGCCGAGGCCGACCGCGCGACGCGCCGCGTGCGCGCCATGCACCGCAGCGTACGCGGCGAGCTGCGGCGCCCGGCGGGGCGCTTTCCCGCCGGCACGCCGTTCGCCGCCGACGACCCCGAGCTCCTGCTGTGGGTGCTCGCGTCGATCGTCGACTCGGCGCTCGTCTTCTACGACCGCTATGTCGCCACGCTGTCGCACGCCGAACGCGACGCCTACTGGCAGGACTACCGCATCGTCGGGCGTCTCTTCGGGCTCGAGGACGCCGAGATGCCGGCCGACGTCGACGGCTTCGACGACTACGTGCGCGACATGCTCACCGGCGGCGACCTGTTCGTCACGTCGGGCGCGCGCGAGCTGGCGCTGCAGATCGTCATGCGCCCACCCGTGGGGCTGGCGAAGCGGCCGGTGCTCGAGCTCGTGAACTTCATCACTGTGGGGCTCTTGCCCGCTGGACTGCGGCGCCAGTTCGGGCTTTCGTGGGATCCGCTGCGGGCGCTCATGCTGAGCGGCGGCGCCGAGTACGCCAAGCGCGTGCTCGTGCCGCTCGCCCCGCAGCGGCTGCGGCTGGTGGCCAGCGCGCGGACGGCGTAGGCGCCGCCTACGCGCGCCAGACGGTCTCGCCGAGCGCCTGCGTCTTGAGCGTCACGCCGTCGCGCGCGGCGGTCTCGCCGCGCCGGCGCCAGTAGTCGAGCAGCGCCTGGGGCGGCTGCTCGTCGTACATGAGCGCGATCACGACGGGCCGCCCCTCGAGGCTCGGGTACGTCGCGACCATCTGGCCCTCCAGCGCGTAGCGCAGGTACAACCCGAGCTTGCGCTTCAGACGCTTGCGCTCGCGCGCCACGTCCCTCGCCCACGGCCCCGTCTGCACGATCGACAGCAGCGCGCTGCCGTCGACGTCCTCCGCGATGACGTCGATCTCGTCGGGAGCATCAAGGCCCGGCATGAACGCAGCGTACGACAGATCCCGCGGCGCCTCCCCGCGCCGTGGGGCCATCGACCGTCGTGGCGCATGTTGCACGTCGCAACGGCGACAACTCGCCGCCGAGGTCAGCGCCGCCGCGCCGCGCGCAGCGAGCGGCCCGCGACCCGCGCGAGCGGCAGTACGCCGTTGCGCCAGCCGCGCTCGCGGTCGGCGTCGCGCGCCGAGCGCAGCCGCGCGAGCGCGCGCCAGGCCGCCACGAGCGACGTGTCGTAGGGCTGCCACCATGCCATCCGGCCGGCCGGCGGGTCCCAGGTGACGAGCTTGGGCTCGACCATCGCGCGCAGGGCCAAGGCGCCGCGAGCGCGGCCGATTCCGGCGCCGTGGACGGCGCCCCACGGAAGCTGCGGCTCGCTCCGCGTCACGGCGTGGTCGTTCATCCAGACCATGCCCGCGCGGATCTCGCGCGCGATCCGGGCTCCCTTGTAGCCGTCGGCGGTCCACACGGAGGCGCCGAGCCCGCCGATGCCCTCGTTGCAGCGCGCGATGCCCTCCTGCTCGGAGTCGACGGCCTCCACCGTCAGCCACGGCCCCGGCGCGTCCTCGCCCAGCAGCCGCGCGTCGCGCGGAACGCCGCTCAGCACGGCTGGGGCGAAGTAGACGCCGTCGCGGCCGGGACCCGTCGCGGCCCCGCCGCAGTGCAGCACGGCGCCCGCGGCCACCGCCTCCGCGATGAACGCGGCGAGCCGCTGCACGCGATCGGGCGCCAGCAGCGGGCCGATCTCCGTCTGCGGATCGCCGGGATGGCCGACCCGCAGCGTCCGCGCCCGCGCCACGACGCCCGCCAGGAAGCGATCGTGGCGCTCGCGCAGGACATAGGCCCGCGCCAGCGAGCCGCCCGACTGCCCGGCGTTGGCGAACGCGCCCCACACCGCGCCGCCCACCGCGCGCGGCACGTTCGCGTCGGCGAGGACGAGCATCGGGTCCTTGCCGCCGACCTCGATCGTCGCGCGCCGCAGGTCACGGGCGCAGGCCTCGCCGACGTCGCGGCCCGCCTGTGAGGACCCGGTGAAGCGCACGTGCGCGATGTCCGGCGCCGACACCAGCGCGCGCGCCGTCTCGTGCGGGCCGTGCACGATCTGCAGCAGTCCCTCCGGCAGCCCCGCGCGCACGAACGCGCGCGAGATCCGCTCCCCCGCGAGCGCGGCCAGCGGCGAGGGATGCAGCACGACCCCGTTGCCGCCCATGAGCGCGATCGCGACGTCGCCGAGGGGCGTCGCGAACGGCTCGGCGCCGGGGGTGAGCACGGCGACCACGCCCAGCGGCTCGAACGTGAGGCGCGCGCGCTTGACCGGCTGCAGCGCGCGCGCGAGGCCGAGGCGCTCCGGACCGAGGATCCGCGGCCCGTGCTCGGCGAGCCACAGCAGCGTCTCGACGGCCGGCAGCAGCTCCATCGTCTGCGCTTCGGCGACCGGCCGCCCCTGCTCGTTGACGATGATCCGCACGAGCTCGTCCCACTCGTCGATGATCGCCTGCGCCGCGCGCGACAGGTAGCGCGCGCGGTCGGCGTGGCGCAGGTGCGCCCACAGATGCTGCGCCTCCGCTGCGCTGGCCACGGCCGCCGGCACGTCGCCGGGTGCCGTCGGCGTGACGCTGCCCAGGCGCGTGCCGTCGATCGGGCTGAGGGAGTCGATCCGGGCTGGGTCGGACTCGGTTACCGCCACAGTCGGGCCGATTGTGTCAGGCGCGCCCCCGCCCGCGCCGGATCTCCTCGAGCCGCTCGCGCATCGCCGTCTCCATCTCGTCGGGCTCGTAGAAGCGCACGCCGACGAGCTCGTCGGGAGCGACCTCCTGCGGCCCGAGGTGGCCCGGGTGGTCGTGCGGGCTGTCGTAGCCGACCGCATGCGAGCGGATCTGCGGCGGCGGCGGCGCCGCGCCGAATTGGCGCACGTGGTGCATCGCGGCGCCGATCGACCTCGTCGCGGCGTTCGACTTCGGCGCGAGCGACAGGTAGATCGTGGCCTGCGACAGCGCATGGATGCACTCCGGCAGCCCGACGTGCTCGACGGCCGCCGCCGCCGCCGCCGCGATCACGAGCGCCTGCGGGTCGGCGTTGCCGATGTCCTCCGACGCAAGGATCACCATCCGCCGCACGAGGAAGCGTGCGTCCTCGCCGCCCTCGAGCATGACCGCGAGGTAGTACAGCGCCGCGTCCGGATCGGACGCGCGGGTGGCCTTGATCCACGCCGAGATGTAGTCGTAGTGCTGGTCGCCTGCCCGGTCGAAGCGCAGCGCCTTGCGCTGCAGCGCCTGCTCGGCGCCCTCCTGCGTGACGCTCGCGCCCGGCCCTGCCGTCTCGCAGGCGAGCTCGAGCGCGGCCAGGGCCGTTCGCGCGTCGCCGCCCGAGCGGGTGGCCAGGAAGGCCAGCACTTCGTCGGGAACGGTCGCCGCCGGGCACTCGCCGCGCTCGAGCGCGCGCCGCAGCAGCGCCTCGATGACCTGCGGGCGCAGCTCGTGCAGCTCGTAGACCTGGCAGCGGCTCAGCAGCGCCGCATTGACCTCGAAGTACGGGTTCTCCGTCGTCGCTCCGATGAGCGTGACGAGGCCCTCCTCGACGGCCGGCAGCAGCGCGTCCTGCTGGGCCTTGTTGAAGCGTGGATCTCGTCGAGGAAGAAGACGGTCGGCTCGCCGCGCGCCTGCCGACGGTGCGAGGCGCGATCGATCACGCCGCGGACCTCGGCGCGGCCGGCCTGCACCGCGCTGAGCTCCTCGAACGCAGCGCGCGCCGATCCCGCGACGATCCGGGCGAGCGTCGTCTTGCCGCTGCCGGGCGGGCCGTGCAGCACCATCGAGTGCGGCCGGCCCTCGGCGATCGCGCGGCGCAGCGTCGTCGGCTTCTCGGGGGTGCCGAGCAGGTGCTCCTGGCCGACGAGCTCGTCGAGCGTGCGCGGGCGCATGCGCACTGCGAGCGGCGCGGCGGAGGGCGGGACCGGCGTCGCGGCCAGCGGCACGTCGTCGCCCATGTCGAACAGCTGGTCGGACATCGCTGTGCAGTATCGCGACCGCGCGCCCACCTGCGACACGAGCGCCGGAGCGCGGCTATGGTCGTCACGCATGAAGCGCGCGCGTCTGCTCCTCGGCCCGCTCG
>DATMJM010000653.1:0-2067 GCA_035553935.1 Solirubrobacteraceae bacterium | reverse complement strand
GCCGCTACCCGACGCGCGCGGCGAGATGGGCATGGTGCTCGACACCTTCCGCTACTACGCCGCCGCGCCCGAGCGGATGCTCGGCGACACGATCCCCGTCGGCGGCGGGCAGGCCTTCACCGTGCGGGAGCCGCTCGGCGTGGTCGCGCTGATCACGCCGTGGAACTTCCCGCTGACGATCGCGAGCTGGAAGATGGCGCCGGCGCTCGCCGCGGGGAACACAGTCGTCCTGAAGCCCGCCGAGCTGACGCCCCTGACGGCGTTGCGCTTCGAGCAGCTGGCTGCCGAGGTGCTGCCTGAGGGCGTGGTGAACGTGGTGGCCGGGCCGGGCCGGACGGCGGGCAACCGGCTGGTCGAGCATCCCGACGTGGCGAAAGTCGCGTTCACGGGCTCGACGGCGGTCGGGCGCGCGATCGCCGCGGGATCTGCTGGCACGATCAAGCGGGTGACGCTGGAGCTCGGCGGCAAGTCGGCCAACGTGATCTTCGCCGACGCCGATCTCGAGCGCGCGGCCGCGGCGGCGCCGATGGCGGCCTTCGGCAACGCCGGCCAGGACTGCTGCGCGCGGTCGCGGATCCTGGTCCAGCGCTCGGCGGTCGAACGATTCATGGAGCTGCTCGAGCCGGCCGTGAAGAGCATCGTCGTTGGCGACCCGCTCGACGAAGCGACCGAGATGGGTCCGCTGATCAGTGCAGACCAGCGAGCGACCGTGGCGGAGTTCGTGCCGGAGCAAGCGCCGGTCGCCTTTCGCGGCTCGGCGCCCGCCGGCCGCGGTTACTGGTTCCCGCCGACGGTGCTCTTCCCCGTCGACCGCGGCGCGCCGGCGGTGACGGAGGAGATCTTCGGCCCGGTCGCGGCCGTGATCCCGTTCGAGGACGAGGCCGAGGCGATCGAGATCGCGAACAGCACGATCTACGGCCTGTCGGGCTCGATCTGGACGCGTGACGGCGCGCGTGCGCTGCGCGTCGCGCGCGCGATCGAGACGGGGGTGCTGTCGATCAACACGAACACCTCGGTGCGGGTGGCGACGCCGTTCGGCGGCTTCAAGCAGTCGGGCATCGGCCGCGAGCTCGGGCCGCACGCGCTCGACGCGTACTCCGAGGTGAAGTCGATCTTCTACGCGACGGAGGACTGAATGGGCAGGCTCGACGGCAAGGTGTGCGTGATCACGGGCGCGGCGGGGGGCATCGGCGCGGCGGCGTGTGCGCTGTTCGGCGAGGAGGGCGCGACCGTGGTCGGCGTCGACCTGCAGGAGATGGATGCGGTCGACCTCGCGCTGACGGCCGACGTCGCCGACGAGCAGCAGGTCGCGAAGATGTACGCCGAGGCGCACGAGGCGTACGGGCGCATCGACGTGCTGTTCAACAACGCCGGCATCTCCCCACCCGACGACGCCTCGGTGCTGGAGACCGACCTCGACGTGTGGGAGCGCGTGCAGGCCGTCAACCTGCGCTCGGTCTTTCTGGGCTGCAAGCACGGCATCCCGCACCTGCAGGCCGCGGGTGGCGGCTCGGTGATCAACACCGCGAGCTTCGTCGCGGTGATGGGCGCGGCGACGTCACAGATCGCGTACACGGCGTCCAAGGGCGGCGTGCTGTCACTCAGCCGCGAGCTCGGCGTGCAGTTCGCCAGGCAGAACATCCGCGTCAACGCGCTGTGCCCCGGCCCGGTGGACACGCCGCTGCTGCGCGAGCTCTACGCGAGCGATCCCGAGCAGGCCCAGCGGCGGCTCGTCCACGTCCCGATGGGGCGGTTCGCCGAAGCTGGGGAGATCGCCCACGCGGCGTTGTTCCTCGCGAGCGACGATGCGTCGTACGTGAACGCCTCGACGTTCCTGGTGGACGGCGGGCTCAGCTCTGCGTACACGACGCCTCTGTAGACGACGAAAGCCGCCCTGGCGAGAGGACGGCTTCCGATAGCGGGGGCCCGCTCCGTCCGGCGCGGCGCAGCGACGCCCGGACCGCCTGCATCGTTGGAGCGCCGGTTCGGTCGGGCGGCGTTCAGACCTGTCGCCGGGCTTCGCTCGTCCGGGCTTCGGCCCGGCGACCTACCCGCGGGCCGCGGAGC
>DATMJM010000652.1:0-4018 GCA_035553935.1 Solirubrobacteraceae bacterium | reverse complement strand
CCAGCGAGCCCGCGCGCGTCAGCTCGGAGAAGAGGCCGAGCTCGACGGCGCTCAGCAGCGCCTTGGAGCCGAAGAAGCCGAAGCCGAGCTCGAGGATCGCGTCGGGCGTTGGAGACGGCGCTTCGGCCGGCTGATCTGTCGCTCGGTGGGTGTCTGTGGTGGTGGCCATTGCCTTCTCCTTTCGTGGCAGCTAGCAGGCGGCCGCGTGGAGCTGCTCCACGACCTCACGCTCCTTGGCTTGCCTCTCGGAGACCGTCTGAAGCGGGGTGACGGACCAGTTCAGGACACCCCACGCCGGGATATCCCGCACGAGCCGGTCGAGCTCGTCGTTGGACGGGGCCTCGACGACGAAGATGAACGCGCGGTCTCCGACCGGGAGGCCTCCGGCGCGGATCTTGCCCTGCGCCTCGAGTGCGATCAGGTGGTCGAAGGTCGGCAGGACCGCCTCCTCGAGGACCGCAAGCGTCCTCTCGGGCTCGGCGAATCCGGGGCCCCCGGTTGCGTGGACGAGGTACTGCATGGGTTGAAGTCCTTTCTCGGCTCGGGGTCGTGACCTGGCGTATGCTTGCCCGCATCGGGGGCCTTCGCGATGGGCACCCACCCCAAGGAAATGGCTGATCTTTGGCGATAGGCGCCCTGGGTCCGCTGCTCGAGCGGGAGGCCGAGCTGGGAGTGCTCGAGCGCCTGCTCGATGAGGCGGCGGAGGGGCACGGGTCGCTGCTGCTGCTCGAGGGGCGGCCCGGCATCGGCAAGACGCGTCTGATCGCCGCGGCGCACGAGCGCGCCGAGCAGCGTGAAGCGCGGGGGTTGCGGGCGCAGGCGAGCGAGCTGGAGCTGCACTTCTCGCACGGAATCGTGCGGCAGCTCTTCGAGCCGCCTTTGGCGAGGGTGCCGTCCGAGGTGCGTGCGGAGCTGCTCGCCGGCGCGGCGGGGCTCGCCGCTCCCCTGTTCGGGCTCGAGCTCCCGTCCGATGCGCCGCAGGTGGATCCGTCGTTTGGCACGTTGCACGGGCTCTTTTGGCTGACCGCGAACCTGGCTGACCGCAACCCCCTTGTGCTCTCTGTCGACGACCTGCACTGGTGCGACCCGCCGTCGCTGCGTTTTCTCGCCTACCTACGCCGGCGGCTGGAAGGTCTCCCGATCCTGCTCGTGGCTTCCTTGCGGTCGGCCGAGCCCGGCACGGGATCGCCGGTGCTGGACGAGCTGCTAGCAGATCCCCTCGCCACGGTGCTGCGTCCCGGACCCCTGACCGAGGAGGGGGTCGCGGCGCTCGTCCGAGACCAGCTCGACGCCGACCCGGAGCCCGAGTTCAGCGCCACCGTCCATGCCGAGACGGGCGGCAACCCCCTGCTGGTGCGGGAGCTGCTCGGGGCCATCCGCGCCGAGCGGATCGAGCCGTCGGCGAGCGGCGCCGTCAGGGTGATGAAGCTGGCGCCCAAGAGCGTGGGCCGGCTCGTGCTTCGCCGCCTCTCGCCGCTGGGTGAAAGAGCCGCTGCGCTGGTCGGAAGTGTCGCCGTCCTTGGTGACGAGGCCGAGCTCGGCACGGCCGCGGAGCTCGCCGGGCTCTCGCGCGACGAGGCGGCGGATGCGGCGGAGTCGCTGCGTCGACTTGACATCTTCCGGCCCGGTGAGCGGCTCGGGTTCGCCCACCCGGTCGTACGCGACGCGGTGTACGTGAGCCTGCACCTGCCCGAACGGGAGCGGGGGCATGCCCGGGCCGCAGAGCTGCTCGCCGAGCACGGAGCGCCGGCGGCGCGGGTCGCCGCCCAGCTTCTCGCCACCCAGCCCAGCGCCCATCCGTGGCGTACACGGTGGCTGCGAGCGGCGGCGCGCCAGGCGCTGGCCCAGGGTGCCCCCGACGCGGCTGCGTCGTACCTGAGGCGTGCACTCGCGGAGCCGCCCGCAGGCACAGAGCGCTTCGGAGCACTGCTTGAGCTCGGGATCGCCGAGACCCGGGGAAATCCAGAGCGGGCAATCGACCATCTCAGCGAGGCGCTCGAGCTGACCGACGACGATCACGCCCTCGCCGACGCGGCGATCGCGCTGGCCAAGGCCCTCTTCTGGGTGGGGCGGCCGGTCGAGGCCATCGAGGCGCTCGAGCGGGTCGAGCCGCGCGTGGCGGGCGACGACGTGGCTCGCGTGCTCGAGGCCGAGCTGATCTTCCTGGGCAGCTACTACCCCGAGACCTATCCGCAGGCGAGAGCGCGCCTTCGCCGTCTACGCCGCGAGTGGTGCGGCGACGACGTCGCCGGCAGGCAGCTGCTCGGGCTGCTGGCCTCAGACGCCGCGCGCTCCTGCGGGTCGCCGTCGGAGGCCCTCGAGCTTGCCAGGGCGGCGCTCGCCGGTGGAGTGCTGCTTCGGGAGGAACCGGGGGCGGCGTTCACCGTGCCGGCCAGCGTGCTCGTCTACCTAGACCGCTTCGACGAGGCGCTCGCGGTCTACGGGGACGCGCTCGAGCGGGCGCGCCGCACCGGATCCGCGTTCCTGTTCGTGATGATCTCCGTGCTTCGCTCGGCCCTGTTGCTGCGCCGCGGCCAGCTCGCGGACGCGGAGGCCGATGCCCGCGCGGTCGAGGCGAGGCCCGAGTACGGGACGTGGGCGCCGCCCGCGAGCCTCCTCGCCGAGGTCCTGATCGAGCGCGGCGATTCCCGCGCCGCCGCGGAGGCGTTCGATCGAACCGGCGCCGAGGAGCTGCCGAACGCCTGGGAGCAGTGCTTCTCCGAGCACCGCCGGGGGCGGCTGCGGATCCTTCAGGGCCGCCTCCGCGAGGGGGTGGACGACCTGCTCGCGGCCGGCGAGCGGTTCCGTGCGCTCGGCTGCGTCAACCCCGCCCACGCCGCCTGGCGCTCCGAGGCAGCGCTCGCGCTCGATCGCCTCGGCGAGCGCGAGGAAGCGCTCCGCCTCGCGCACGAGGAGCTCGAGCTCGCCCGCGCCTGGGGTGCACCGCGGACCCTGGGCAAGGCCCTCCGCTCGGCAGGGCTGGTCGAGGGGGGTGAGGGCGGACTCGCGCTGCTCGAAGAGGCGGTCGCGGTGCTCTCCGACTCGCCGGCGCAGCTAGAGCGCGCACGCGCGCTGACCGAGCTGGGCGCCGCTCTGCGGCGCGCCAACAGACGAGCGCCGGCGCGCGAGCCCCTTGCGGATGGCCTCGAGCTCGCGCAGCGCTGCGGGGCCGACGCGCTGGCCGACCGGGCCCGGGACGAGCTGGTCGCGACCGGCGCCCGCCCGCGCCGAGTCGCCCGCAGCGGTGTCGACGCGCTGACACCGAGCGAGCGCCGCGTCGCCCAGCTCGCCGCCGCCGGGCAGACCAACCGCGAGATCGCCCAGAGGCTCTTCGTGACCACCAAGACCGTCCAGACCCATCTCAGCCACGTCTATCAGAAGCTCGACATCCGGTCGCGCTCCCAGCTTCCCGCGGCGCTCAAGCCTGTTCCGGCCGAGGAAGCGCCCAGCGACGGGTAGCCGTGGCACCGCAGCCGCAGATCCCTCGTCTCGCGACGGTGACACGGCCTCGGCGCTCGCCTCGTGCGGGAGAGACGCCGCGCGGGGCGCTGCGTCGGCGGCCGCGCTTCTGCTCTGCGCGACCAAGCGGTCATATCCGCTGATCAGACCGCCGCCCTGGACGAAACGCGACTGTGTCGCCGGGTGCCGGTCGCGCGCTCGCTTTCTGTGCGCCAGGTCGTCGTCCGGGCTCTTATGCCGACCTCGCCACGGGGCTCACGACGAGCCGTGGGGCACTTCAACTCGGACATCGGCATGACGACGACGTCCTGGCGTTCTACGCGTTTCCCGCCGAGCACTGCCCAAGCTGCGCAGCACGGATGAAAGTGTCAAGGGCCGCGGGGCATCGACAGCGCCGGCTGGTCGCGTTAGCCTGCGGTGTGGGCGTGGTCGACCCCCGAGCGAAGCGCAGGATCTGGGGCTGATGCCTGCCGCGCAGCTGTTGCCCCGTTTGAGGGCCTTGAGAGTCGCGCCCCGTTGGCGGCGGCCGCGCCCACCTTCTCGCGAGGGGCTCGGGCCT
>DATMJM010000651.1:0-4395 GCA_035553935.1 Solirubrobacteraceae bacterium | reverse complement strand
ATCGCGACGCGCGTGAAGCTGGCGTTCCCCTCCGAGGACCCCATTTCGCCGGTAGCTCGGCCTACTCTGGGACGACGATCACGGGATCGATGCGGTCGAACGTGAAGCCGCCCACCGCGCCTGCCGGGAAGCGGCCGCGCTCGCGCTGGCGGTGGGTCATCACGCCGAGCTTCGACACAGCCGCCTCATCCCTCACGAGCGGCACAATAGCCGGCTGCTGGACCCGCGCGACGCCCGAGCCCGGCGTGGCGTCGCTCGCGACGCGGGCTTCAAGCGCGGCGGCTGGCTAGGCCCGGATCCACCGATCATCGGTGGGTGCTGTCCGGTGCGGATCGACGGCGGGCACTGGCTGACCGACCTCGACCTGCGCGCCCGCACCGGCTCGCCCGACCGTGCAGCAATCCAGCGGGTCGCCCGCGACGGTCACGGGCGACCCGCGCGCAAGGCGGTGGCGCGGCCTGCGCGCTAGCTGCTGATGCGCTGGTCAGCAGCCTCGAGCACGCCGGCTCGGGCTTTGCGCTCGCGCTCGTAGGCGCGGACGGACTGGGCCGTTTCGGTGTCGGCCTCGCGAAGGGCCTTCGTGATCGCGTCCACGCTCTGCTCGTCATAGCCAGACCACGGCTCGTCGCCGGTCAGCTTGGCGATCTTGTCGGTGATCGTCGTGCGGTTCTCGTGCTTGCGCTCGTAGGCGTCGATCAGGCGCAGCTCACGCTGGCTGAAGCCCTTGAGCTTCGCCGTGATGTCAGCAGCGGTCTGCTTCTCATAGTCCTTGATCGGTAGGTCCTGCTCGTTGGAGATGACGCCGGTGATGGCGCCCTCGAGGGCTGCGACTCCGGGGATCTTTCGAGCCTTGTCGGCAATGCTCATGAGCTGCTCCTTGATGGGTGGCGAAGAGGCCAGCGGGGCGCTGGTCCTCCTGATCTGCGAATGCGTGCGGACGGCCGCCGCATCGCGCGGCCTCATGCGTCACAACTCCCGCTCGACGTTTGTGCGACTTGCAATCGAAGCCGGATGGTGCCTTCGGGGCACCGGAGAGCGACGCGAGGACGCAGGCCAACAGCCTGACGCCCTCTACTGAGACCAACGGTCACAGCCTACCGCGAGCGCGTGTATCAGGCTCTGTGCGCTGACTGTCGCCGGTCGAGCCCTGCGGTTCTTGCGGCGGCCAGCGGGATTTTGCTGAAACGCAAGTAACGAAGCGTCCGCACTCCCGGACGCTGAGCTCAGGCCGCGCCCGGCCCGGTTGGGATCGCGGCCGAGCGGCCGAGATGCCATGCCTCCACATGTGCGCGGAGGACGCGCAGCATCGGCCGCGCGCGGTTGTTCGCGGGGATCGTTCCCTCGATGATCACGTCTCGCAGCGTGATGATCGCCAGCGGGTCCGACAGCGCGTCGATCTCCCGCTGCTCTTCGGCGGTGAGCTCCTCGTCGTCACCCAGCGCCTCGAGTCTCTGCGCCAGCGCGGCCTCCACGGCCCGCCGGTCGTCGACGAACTGGCGGAAGTTGTTCTGGCGGAACGTCTGCCGAAACTCCTCGATGTCGCCGACCATCGGCGCGTCCTGCGGGACCTCTGCCGGGTCGCTGATCGGCCCGAACTCAGCGGCCGTGCGTGCAGAGGCCCAGCCGATGCCCGCATCGACATCGGCGTCGAGTCGGTCTGCCCAGTCCTCCTCCGTCGACAGGATCCCCTCGATCCATCTGCCGCCGACCAGCAGGCTGATCGCGGGGGCGAACCCCATGTCCGCGAATCGCAGCAGCCGATCGAGGCTCCAGTCCCCACGCTGGGCTGCACGCACGAGGGCCTCGGTGAGGGGTTCATAGCCGTCTGTCACGTGTTCAGGTTGAACCCTGCGCCCGACGCGTCCGTCGCGTCCGTCGTGGGCTCGACGAGCATGGTATTTCAACGGCGGCGCAGATCGCGACGCGCACGGCGTCGTCGACGGCCGGTCAGCATGGCTCGGCTCGGGGTCCTTGAGCGGACGGCCACTGATCGGAGCCGGCCCAGCCGAGCGCATCGGCGTGCCGGTTTGGTATGAGCCGTCCGATGATCGGCGCGAGCGTCGCTCATCGACTACTGTCAGCGGCGTGGACGACGACGCGATACGCCAGCTGCTTCACCGCCTCGCGCGCGTGCATCCCTCCGGCGGCAGCGTCGTCGAGCGTGTCGCGATCGTCGCCGAAGGCAGCGGATCGGACTCGGTCTTCGAGTGGATGTTCGCCCACGGCGCGCAGGCCGAAGCCACACCGCCGCCAGCGGTGCGGCACGGACTTCACGAAGCGGGCTGGCGCACCATCGGCGCCGCAAGCCCGTCCGCGCCGTCGCGATACATCCTGCCGGCCGGCGCGCTGGACTGACGAGCGCTGAGCCGCACACCGTGGTGTCGCGGCGCTGAGGCCCAGCTGCCGAGCCGATGTCACCTCGTCGACGTCCTGACCGCCGGCCGCTAGCCGGATGCCCGCGCTGGACCCCCTCCTGGCCGCCCTTCGGTGGCACGCTGAGCGTGCCACCGAGATGGTCCCCGTTCGCAGTCCGAAGCGGAAGCGATGCGTGGCGCGCCCCGGGCTCATTACGATGGACCGATGAGCGGCCAGAGCGCGCCCGGCGGAGTGGTGCATGAACTGCCCGCGGACCTCCGTGAGGCGCTCGTGGCCAACGCGACGGCACTCGATGCCTGGAACGACATCACGCCATTGGCGCGCAACGAGTTCATCTGCTGGGTCGAGGATGCCAAGCAGGAGACCACGCGGGCGCGTCGCATTCGGCGGACCCAGGAGGAGCTGGAGCAAGGGCAGCGTCGGCCCTGCTGCTGGCCGGGGTGCAAGCACCGCGACCGAACAGGCAAGTAGCGGCCGGCAAGCTCGCGCCTGTCGGCGGCCGACACGCCACGGTGGTGGGCCCCCGCCTTCGTGTTGGCGCCCGTGTCGAAACCGGCGTAGGCTGCCTCGATCGGCGGGCGCCGAGGTACGCGCGCCCCAACTTTCCCATGGGAGGGGACACATGACACGAAGGTGGAAGGCCATCACCTCGCTGTGTGCGGTCGCGATCGCGACGAGCAGCAGCGGCGCACTTGCGCACGACCCGGAGCTTGGCACGCCGTTGTCGAGCCCATTCGGCGAGAGCTTCTCGTTCATCGCGAACTTCCAGACCGCCCAGAACCCGTTCAACGCCGCGAACACGCATGTCACCAGCTCGGACATCGCCTTCTGGGGCGACCTGGCGTACGTCGGCGACTACGGCGGCTTTCGCATCTTCGACATCTCCGAGCCGACGCCGACGCTCGTCTCGAGCATGCGCTGCTACGGCGCCCAGGGCGACCCGTCGGTCTTCGACCGCGACGGCGACGGCAAGGCCGACACGCTCACGCTATCGGTCGACCAGGTGCTCAGCGGTCCGCAGTGCGGCGCGGGTCCGCAGGGCAAGATCGCCGGCGAGTACCCGTCGGGCGCGTGGGAGGGCCTGCGCGTCTTCGACGTGTCCGACCCGGCGGCGCCGGTGCAGGTCGCTGCCGTCTATCAGGACTGCGGCTCGCACACGAACACGCTGCTGCCGAACCCCGACGGCGACTCGATGTACGTGCTCAACTCGAGCTACCCGCTGGGTGACGGCCCGACGTGTGGTCCTCCCGGCGTGTCCAAGGGCCGCGCGGTCAACCACGGGGTCGTCCAGGTGGTCGAGATACCGTTCGACAACCCGGCGGACGCGGCGGAGCTCACGGAGCTGCCGATCGTCTATCCCGGTGACGCCGACGGCGTGTACAAGCCCGCCAGCGAGCAGGGCCTCAGCGGCGTGCTGGACAACTTCCTGGGCTGTCACGATCTGAGCGTCTTCCCCGCCAAGGGGATCGTAGGAGCGGCCTGCGGCGAGCAGGCGCAGGTGTGGGAGATCGACGCGGAGACGGGTTTGCCGGACACCGCGAACCCGCGCTGGGTCTACGACCAGCCGAACGTCGACTTCTGGCACTCCGCGACGTTCAGCTGGGACGGCAAGGTCGCCAACTTCATCGACGAGTCGTTCGGCGACGGCTGCCCGACGACGACGACGAAGACCGGTGGTCTGCCCGGCGGGCCGCGCGTGTTCGAGACGGGGAACATGTTCTTCTTCGACACGGACACCGGCGAGCTGTTCTCTGAGTACCGCACCGAGCGCGGAACGAACGACGGCGGGCTGGATCCCGACAACCCGAACCGCCTGACGTACTGCTCGTCGCACCTGGGCATCCCGGTGCCGGCGACCGACCGCTACCTGCTGGTCAACGCGTACTACCGCGGCGGCTCCTCCGTGATCGAGTTCAGCAACCCATCGAAGCCGAAGGAGATCGCGTATGCCGACCTGCACGGGACGAACACCTGGAGCGCGTACGCGTACCCGCGCGAGTCGGGCAAGCGCCACACGAT